>NZ_JBPKJP010000066.1:0-24499 GCF_051217035.1 Lysobacter sp. 1R34A | reverse complement strand
CGGCGCTGGGCCGCACGGCGAACGCCCCGGCGCCGGCAGGCCCGGTTCGGACAAGCCCGGCTCCTCCGACCGCCCCAACCCCAATCGGCCGCAGGGCCCTCGTCCCGGCGCCCACAAGTCCGGCCAGGGCCGTCCTGGCCAGCAGCCGGGCCGGCCGGGGCAGGGCAAGCCGCGCACGCGCGAGGACATCGACCTGGCCAAGGCCTATGCGATCCGTGCCCAGCGCGAGAAAGACGAACGCATCGCCGCCGAGCAGGCCAAGCAGGAAGAGGCGCGTCTGCGTCGCGAAGCGCGCGCCAAGTTGGCCGAAGCGCTCAAGGACCAGGCGCTCAACGCGCCCGATGCCGAGATCGCCCGTCACTTCCCGTACGGCGGCAAGATCAAGCGCATCTACGTCACCGAGGCCCAGCTCAAGCAGCTCAACGCCGGCGAACTCGGCGTGGTCCAGCTCGAAGGCCGTTACGTCCTGGTGACCGCGGCGATGCTGGAGCAGGCCGAGGCGATCTTCGCCCCGGCGGTCGCCCTGAAGGTCGATCCGAATGCCCCGACCGAGGACGATCCTTATGCCGATCCGCTGTACCAGGTGCCGGACGACCTGGTCTGGTGATCGTGGGCGGCGCCGCGCGCCGCCCGTGTTCTCACGATCCGGTTTTCGTCGCTTTCCTCAGGTTTGCCGCTCCGTAGATTCCCGTAGCAGCGACGTGAGTCGCGACCGCGGGACGCGCGGAGATGGCGAGGCCGTCTTCATGCGTCGAAGAACCGCTCTCGCAGGGTAGGAGCGGCGTAAGCCGCGGCATCGTTGCGACGGTCTTGCGGCGCCTCTTTCTCGTCTAATAGATCAAGATCAAACCCAAAGCTTCCGCCACTAAAGCGGCGGGTTACTTTCTTTTGTCTAAAGCAACAAAAGAAAGGTAACCAAAGAAAAATGCTTCCTTTGAGTCAAGGGCCCGCATGATCGGTGCCGACGCAGGGATTTTTCATACGGGACCTCCCTGTCCCGATGAAAAACGGCGCGCATCCCTGCGCGCCGCCCTCCGGGTTTTCTTCAGCCTTCGCTAGGGCGAGGACGCACAGCAAAGGCACCGCGACCGCCATGCATGTGCCGCCCCCTCTGTAGGAGCGACGTGAGTCGCGACCACGGGACGCGCGGAGATGGCGAGGCCGTCGTCATTTTTCGAAGAACCGTTCTCGCAGGGTAGGAGCGGCGCAAGCCGGGACCGCCATGTACCAATCTTGCGTCGTCTTTAAGGGATTCCTATAACCGCGGTCTCCGGCCCGCGGCGCGGGTGATCGCAGTTGCGTGGTCGCGGCTTGCGCCGCTCCTACCCAAGAGCGAAAGCGAACGGCCAGCCGTTGCGGTTGCCGTTGCCGTTGCCGTTGCCAAGATTTTGATCTGCTTTGGGCTTTGCCGGTCAACAGAAGACCCGTAGGGCGGCCCGCAGGGATGCGGGCCGTGCGCAAGCAGGCCATGGATGGCCTGTCTGGAGCATCCCTGCGTCGGCACCGATCGTGCGGGCTGGTGATTCAAAACAAAGCACTTTTCTTTGGTTAGCTTTCTTTTGTTGCTTTAGACAAAAGAAAGTAACCCGCCGCTTTAGTGGCGGAAGCTTTGATCTTGATCTTGATCTTGATCTTGATCCTGATGTTGATCTGGTCTGATAGAAATATGCGCCGCAAAACCGTCGCCGCGATGCCGCGGTTTGCGCCGCTCCTACCCTGCGAGAGTACGCGGCTTCGACGAATGACGGCGGCCTCGCCATCCCTGCGCGTTCCGCGGTCGCGACTTGCGTCGCTCCTACAGGTAGCCTCAAGTAACGCCGCGAGATTGAGGCAGCGCGGTCGCGGCTCGCGCCGCTCCTACCCTCGCGACAGTGCGCGGCTTCGACGAACGGAATCGGCATCGTTGTCGGCAGGCGTTTCTTGCTGCTCGCCGACGACCCTCGGCGTCATGCCTTCGATCATCGCGACGATCGCCTGCGCGGTGTCCAGCGGCCGCTCCATCGGGAACAGATGGCCGCCTTCGATCCAGCGCCAACGCTCGCCGACCAGCCGCCGGGTCGGGGCGGCGCCGGCGTTGCGCAATTCGCGCGAGCGGGTGCCGGCGAGAAAGCCGACCGGCACGCGCAGCGACGGCGCCAGGCCGCTGAGCGCGGTCGTCGGCAGGGTGTGATAGATGCGGTATTCGATCTCGCGCTCGAAAGCGAGTTCGCGGCTGCCGTCCTCGGCGGCACGGGTGCCGTGCTCGACATAGTCGTCGAGAACGCGTTGGTCCCAGCAGGCGAAGGCGGGCTTGGCCAGGAAGTGTTCGCGCACCGCGGCGCGGTCGGGCCAGAGGCGGCGGCGCTGCAAGGTGGCGCGCATCGGCATCAAAAGATTGTCCAGGCCGGTGCGTCGGCCGATCGAGACCAGGCGCGCGCGCCAGCCGGCGATCAGGGGCGAGTCCAGCATGACCACGCCGGCGACGCGCCCGGCCAGGGACGAGTCGGCCAGCCGATGGGCGGCGAGCAGACTCAGGTAGCCGCCGAGCGAATGCCCGACCAGCCAGATCCGGCGCGCATTGCCGGCGGCGTGCTCGGCGCGGGCGGCCAGTTCCTCGACCAGATGCGGCCAGTCCGGGGTTACCGGATAGCGGGGGTCGTGGCCGATGCGGTCGGGCCGGACGACGTGGAAGCGTTCGGCCAGGGCGTCCAGCATCACCCGGTAGACCGGGGCCGGGAATCCGTTGGCGTGGGAGAACAGCAGCAGGTCGTGCATGGCGATCCGTGGACGGAGCGGCTCGGCAGGACGCCGTGGCCGGGCCGGCAATGGCGTCACCATACCATTGCGTATTGAGTAGCGACAGCGGCGCCGGTCGCGTTTGCGGCGCAATGCCGGCCCGCCGGCGGCGCGAGCGCCCCGGCCGACGCGGCCCAGCTCACGGGTGGCGCCGACCGTCGTGGAGTGCTTGGCGGCGCTGTGTCGCGGCACGCCAGGACGCGGGCGGACGCGAACGGACGATCCTAGTCGAGTGCGCTGCTCAGCCAGTGCTTCGAGGTATGGCCCAGCTCGCGGATCGTCGACACGCCCAGATCGCGGATGATCCGGTGGGTGCGATGCGGCAGCGGCGATTCGTCGATGTCGTGCGGGGCGATGTTCTTGCCGGGCACGCCGGGCAGGAACTCGATCCCGGCGGCGTGGTAGCAATGCTGGACCAGCGCCGAGCAATACAACGCGCCTTCCCTGGCCATCAGGTTGCTGCGCCGGCGCAGGCGGCGGCTGTGCATCGCCATCAGGGTGCCGACCAGCTCGCTGATCGAATAGCTCGACAGGCCCGACAGCAGGTCCAGGCCGGCGACCTGGATCTTGTGCACCTGTTCCGGGCTCAGGTCGAAATCGAGGATGGCGATGTTCGGAAAGGTCTCGGCATCGTAATAGCGATCGACGCGGTTCTCCTGCACGCCCAGGCGGATCTGCTTGTAGCGCAGGTCCAGGTCGGACTCGATCACCCACCAGTGCCCGTCGATGCGGCGTTCGCTGAAGATGAAGGCGTGCGACCACAGGCTGCGGTGGCCGTCCTCGGTCAGCGGCGACTGAGCCTTGCGGATCAGCTTGTTGATCCAGTCGCGCCCGCCGCACAGGCCGATGCGGCCTGGGGCCGCGTGTTTCTCGATGAAGGCGGCGTTGCCGAGGGCCTCGCCGGCGCGCTCGGCCGCCGCGTCGATGTCGTAACCGCCGGGTATCAGGATTTCGCTCATCCGTGCACGCTCGTGTTGGCCAGTCCCTGGAGGGGGCGGCTACGCGCCGCCGGTCCGTCTTTACTCGGGATCGTAATCCAGATTCGAGGCCAGCCAGCGTTCGGCCTGCGCCAGGCTCGCGCCCTTGCGGCGGGCGTAGTCCTCGACCTGCTCCTTGGACACCCGGCCGACCACGAAGTACTGGCTGTCGGGATGGCTGAAATACAGGCCCGAGACCGCCGCGGTGGGATACATCGCGAAGCTTTCGGTCAACTCCAGGGTGGTGTGGCGGGTGGCGTCGAGCATGCGGAACAGGGTGCTCTTCTCGCTGTGCTCGGGGCAGGCCGGATAGCCGGGCGCCGGGCGGATGCCGCGGTAGCCTTCGGCGATCAGGGCCTCGTTATCGAGCGTTTCGTCGGCGGCGTAACCCCAGAACTCCTTGCGCACGCGTTGGTGCAGACGCTCGGCCAGGGCCTCGGCGAAGCGGTCGGCCAGAGCCTTGAGCATGATCGCGTTGTAGTCGTCGTGGTCGGCCTCGAAACGGGCGACGTGCGGCTCGATGCCGATGCCCGAGGTGACCGCGAAGCCGCCGATCCAGTCCTGGCGGCCGGAGTCCTTCGGGGCGACGAAATCGGCCAGGCACAGGTCGGGCCGGTCGACCGGCTTGTCGACTTGCTGGCGCAGGAAGTGCAGGCGCACGGTTTCGCCGTTGCCTTCGCCGTCGGAGGAAAGACGCACCTCGACGTCGTCGCCGACCGAGTTCGCCGGCCACAGGCCGAACACCGCCTTCGCCTGGATCCACTTCTCGGCGACGATCCGCTCGAGCATGGCGCGCGCGTCGCGGTAGAGCTCGCTGGCCTGGCTGCCGACGATTTCGTCGGTGAGGATCGCCGGATAGCGCCCGGCCAGTTCCCAGGTGTTGAAGAACGGGGTCCAGTCGATGTAATCGACCAGCTCGTCGAGCGGGTAATCGTCGAATACGTGCAGGCCCGGCTGCAGCGGCGCCGGCGGTTCGTATTCGCTCCAGTTGCCGTCGAAGCGTTGGCTGCGGGCCTTCTCCAGCGAGACCAGGCGCTTGCCGTCGCCGCGGTTGCGGTGGCGCTCGCGGATTTCGGCGTAGTCGGACGCGTTGGCGGCGACGAACGGCTCGCGCAGTTCGATCGATATCAAAGACTGGGCCACGCCGACCGCGCGCGAGGCGTCCTTGACCCAGATCGTCGGCGATTTGTAGTGGGGGTCGATCTTGAGCGCGGTGTGGGCGCGCGAGGTGGTCGCGCCGCCGATCAACAGCGGCATGGTGAAGCCCTGGCGCTGCATCTCGCGGGCGACGTGGCTCATTTCCTCGAGCGAGGGCGTGATCAGCCCGGACAGGCCGATCAGGTCGGCGTTCTCGGCCTTGGCGCGGTCGAGAATGGTCTGCGCCGGCACCATCACGCCGAGGTCGACCACGTCGAAGTTGTTGCAGGCCAGGACCACGCCGACGATGTTCTTGCCGATGTCGTGGACGTCGCCCTTGACCGTGGCCATGACGATCTTGCCGTTGGACTTGCCGGCGTCGCCGGTGCGCAGTTTCTCGGCCTCGATGTAGGGCAGCAGATAGGCCACGGCCTTCTTCATCACCCGCGCCGACTTCACCACCTGCGGCAGGAACATCTTGCCGGCGCCGAACAGGTCGCCGACCACGTTCATGCCGGCCATCAGCGGGCCTTCGATGACGTCGAGCGGGCGGGCGGACTCGGCGCGCGCGGCCTCGGCATCCTCTTCGATCCATTGGTCGATGCCGTGCACGAGCGAATGGCTGAGGCGGTCGCGTACCGGCCGGTCCCGCCAGGCCAGGTCCTCGACCCGCTTCTCGCCTTTCTTGCCCTTGTAGCGTTCGGCCAGGGTCAGCAGGCGCTCGGTGCTGTCGTCGCGGCGGTTCAGCACCACGTCCTCGACCGCTTCGCGCAGTTCGCTGTCGAGATCGTCGTACAGTGGCAGGCCGCCGGCGTTGACGATGCCCATGTCCATGCCGGCCTTGATGGCGTGGTACAGGAACACGGTGTGGATGGCCTGGCGCACCGCCTCGTTGCCGCGGAACGAGAACGAGACGTTGGAGACGCCGCCGGAGACGTGGCTGTAGGGGAAGCGGCGCTTGAGCTCGCGCGTGGCCTCGATGAAATCGACCGCGTAATTGTTGTGCTCCTCGATGCCGGTCGCGACCGCGAACACGTTCGGGTCGAAGATGATGTCCTCGGGCGGGAACCCGATACGCTCGGTCAGCAGCTTGTAGGCGCGCGTGCAGATCTCGACCTTGCGGTCGATGGTGTCGGCCTGGCCGACCTCGTCGAAGGCCATCACCACCACCGCCGCGCCGTAGCGGCGGACCAGGCGGGCCTGGCGCAGGAACTCGGCTTCGCCTTCCTTCATCGAGATGGAGTTGACGATGCCCTTGCCCTGCAGGCACTTCAGCCCGGCCTCGATCACCGACCACTTGGAGCTGTCGACCATGACCGGGATGCGGGCGATGTCGGGCTCGGCCGCGATCAGGTTGAGGTAGGTGACCATGGCCTGCTCGGAATCCAGCAAGCCCTCGTCCATGTTGACATCGAGCACCTGCGCCCCGTTCTCGACCTGCTGGCGTGCGACCGCGACCGCCTCGTCGTAGCGGGCCTCGGTGATCAGCTTGCGGAATTGCGCGCTGCCGGTGACGTTGGTGCGTTCGCCGACGTTGACGAAATTGCTTTCGGGCGTGATCTGCAGCGGCTCGAGGCCGCTGAGGCGGGTCTGGCGGGGGAGGGCGGCGGTCATACGGGGGGCTGGTGCCTGGGAAGGGGGCTGGTGAGAGGAATGAGGAACGAGGAGTAAGGAGCTAGGAAAGAATGAGGAGGAGTGAGTAGTGAGCAACGAGGAACGAGTGGGGTGGCTTTACTCACTCCCCGCTTCTATGCACTCACTTCTCGCTTCAAGCCGCATTTTCCAACTGCAGCGGGCGGCGCGGCTGGACGCCTTCGACCGCCGCGGCGATCGCGGCGATGTGCGCCGGGGTACTGCCGCAGCAGCCGCCGACCAGGTTGAGCAGGCCGGCGCGGGCGAACTCTCCGAGGACCGCGGCCATGTCTTCCGGGGTTTCGTCGTAACCGCCGAAGGCGTTCGGCAGGCCGGCGTTCGGATGGGTGCTGACGTGCGAGTCGGCGATCTGCGCCAGCACGTCGATGTGCACGCGCAAGTCCTTGGCGCCGAGCGCGCAGTTCAGTCCGATCGCGGTCGGCTGGACATGGCGCACCGAGTACCAGAACGCCTCGGCGGTCTGGCCCGAGAGAGTGCGGCCGGAGGCGTCGGTGATAGTGCCGGAGATCATGATCGGCAGGCGCGCGCCGCGGGCGTCGAAGGCTTCCTCGATCGCGAACAGCGCGGCCTTGGCGTTGAGGGTGTCGAAGATCGTCTCGACCATGATCACATCGGCGCCGCCGTCGATCAGGCCGTCGGTGGCTTCGCGGTAGGCGATGCGCAATTCGTCGAAGGTGATCGCGCGGTAGCCGGGCTGGTTGACGTCCGGGCTCAGCGAGGCGGTGCGGCTGGTCGGGCCGAGCACGCCGATCACGTAGCGCGGCTTCGCCGGCTTGCCCTGGCCGACATCGCGCGCTTCGGCCTCGTCGCAAGCCTGGCGGGCCAGCCGCGCTCCGCGTTCGTTGAGCTCGCGCGCCAGATGCTCCAGACCGTAGTCGGCCAGCGAGATGGTGGTCGAGTTGAAGGTGTTGGTTTCGATCAGGTCGGCGCCGGCGGCGAGGTATTCGGCGTGGATGCCGCTGATGATGTCGGGACGGGTCAGGGTCAGCAGGTCGTTGTTGCCGCGCTGGTCGCGCGAGCAGCCGCAGCCCTTGCCGTGCACGTGGTCGTTTTCGCCGTCGTGGCTGCCCGTGTACAGCCGGTCGTAGCCTTCGGCGAAGCGCTCGCCGCGGTAGTCGGCTTCCTGCAACTCGTGCTGCTGGATCATCGTGCCCATCGCGCCGTCCATGATCAGGATGCGTTGTTCCAGGCCGCGCAGCAGGCTGCGCGCACGTTCGGGATTGAGCCAGGGCAGGGTTTCCATCGGGACCTCCTTACTTTTTCGCCGGCTTGCGGGCCGGTTCGGCGGCGGGCTTGCGCGCCATCAGGGCGATCACCTCGAAATGCGGCGGGCGCCGTTCGCGGGTCACGGTTTCGCAGTTGACGATGTCGAAGCCGGCCTTGGCGGCGAACTTCTGCAGGTCTTTCTCGGCGAAACCCAGGTTGACGTGGCCGAAAGCCTCGACCGCGCCGCGGTGCTCGTGGCTGGCCAGGCTGGTCAGCAGCAGGCGGCCGCCCGGGCGCAGCACGCGCGAGGCTTCGGCGACCGCCTGGGCCGGGTGTTCGGCATAGGTCAGCGCGTGCATCAGCACCACCAGGTCGAAGCTGTCGGCCTCGAACGGCAGCGCGTGCATGTCGCCCTCGCGCACCTCGACGTTGCGCAGCTTGCGCAGGCGCTCGGAGGCGGCGGCGACGACCTTGGTGCTGGCGTCCAGGCAGACGTAGCGGTTGGAGTGCGGCGCCAGCAGTTCGGCGAGCACGCCGTCGCCGGAGGCGATGTCGAGCACGTCGCCGGGCTGCAGCAAAGGCAGCGCCGAACGCGCCAGCGCTTCCCAGGTCCGGCCCGGCGAGTAATGGCGCTCCATGTCGCCGGCGACCGAATCGGCCCAGTTCTGGTCGGAGGCGCGCATCGCCAGCACCGCGGCCACGCGCTCGGCGTCCTGGCGCAACAGCGGGTCGTCGCTGCCGGTGCGCAGGGTCTGCCACAGCGCGCGCTGGGCATGGTCGAGCGCGGCCTCGTCGAAACGGTAGTAAGCCGACACCCCGGCGCGGCGGTCGCGCACCAGCCCGGCTTCCTTGAGCTTGGCCAAGTGGGTCGACACGCGCGGCTGGGCCAGGCGGGTGATCGCCGACAGCTCGGCGACAGTCAGCTCCTCGCCCTCCAGCAGAGCGAGCAGACGCACACGGGTGGCGTCGGCGAACACCTTCAAGCGGGACGACCAGCCTTCGAGATCCATAGAAGCAACGCCTTGTGAATGGGGAAACCGGGAATCGGGGAATCGAAGCGGGCACCGGGAGGCCCCGTTCTCGATTCCCGTATTCCATCAACGTATCGCGATATAGAGATAAGTGTGTTCCCGCGGGCCGGGCAGGTCAAGTCGGGGCCGCCCGGCATGGGTCGCGCAGACGCCCATCGGCGCAAACACCGGGGCGGCTGCCGGGCAGCCGCATGGGTGGGGTTATTCGGCGCGCGCAGCTACAATTCGCATTCGCGGCCATCGATAGCGCCGCGGACCAGGACGCAGAACCATCGCGCCGGTCGGAATCGACAGCGGCAGCGCCTACGGGCAGCCGCGCGTCCGGCCGCAGTGCTCAAACCAGCAGAGGTGCCGACGTGGATTTTGGCTTTACCGAAGAGCAGTTGATGATCCAGGACGTGGCGCGCCGTATCGCCCAGGAAAAGATTGCTCCCAGCGCCGAGCACCACGACCAGACCGGCGAGTTCCCGCTCGAGAACATCCGCACCCTCGGCGAGAACGGCCTGATGGGCATCGAAGTTCCGGCCGAGTACGGCGGCGCGGGCATGGACCCGATCTCCTACGTGCTGGCCATGGTCGAGATCGCCGCCAGCGACGCCGCCCACTCGACCATCGTCTCGGTCAACAATTCGCTGTTCTGCAACGGCATTCTCAAGTTCGGCACCGAAGCGCAGAAGCAGCTGTACGTGCGCGCGATCGCCGAAGGCCGCGAAATCGGCGCCTTCGCCCTGACCGAGCCGCAGTCGGGCTCCGACGCCACGGCGATGCGCTGCAAGGCGGTCAAGCAGGCCGACGGCAGCTTCGTCATCAACGGCAAGAAGAGCTGGATCACCTCCGGCCCGGTCGCCAAGTACATCGTCCTGTTCGCGATGACCGACCCGGACAAGGGCGCGCGCGGCATCACCGCGTTCATGATCGACACCGGCAAGCCGGGCTTCCACCGCGGCAAGACCGAGCCCAAGCTCGGCATCCGCGCCTCGGCCACCTGCGAGATCGAGTTCGAGGACTACGTGGCCGCGCCCGAGGACGTGCTCGGCGAAGAAGGCCACGGCTTCAAGATCGCCATGGGCGTGCTCGACGCCGGCCGCATCGGCATCGCCAGCCAGGCCATCGGCATCGCCCGCGCCGCCTACGAGGCGACTCTGTCCTACGTGCGCGAGCGCAAGGCCTTCGGCCAGCCGATCGGCGCGTTCCAGATGACCCAGGCCAAGATCGCCGACATGAAGTGCAAGCTCGACGCGGCCCTGCTGCTGACCTTGCGCGCGGCCTGGAAGAAGGCCGAGACCGACAAGCACGGCGGCCGCTTCAGCAACGAGGCCGCGATCGCCAAGCTCACCGCATCGGAAGCGGCGATGTGGATCGCCCACCAGGCCGTGCAGATCCACGGCGGCATGGGCTATTCCAAGGAAATGCCGCTGGAGCGTTATTTCCGCGACGCCAAGATCACCGAGATCTACGAAGGCACCAGCGAGATCCAGCGCCTGGTCATCGCCCGCAACGAAACCGGTCTGCGCTGAACCGGCCGATGAAACGTTTCGGCTCGTCACGGCCCACCGCCTGTCCTGAGGACGGCGGCATGGCCCTGCGCGCTTCGAACGCCGCCGCCCTGCACGGCCCGCGCCCGATGGCGCGCGGCCGCGTGGGCGCCTCGCTCGACTACGGCGCCGCGCTCATTGCCGCCCTGCAAACCTCGATCCGCAAGCTCTAACTCCTTCTCTTGGCCCGCGCGAAAGCGTGGGCCTCATACCATCCGGACCTCAGAGTTCCCATGAGCAACAAACCCAAAGCCGCGTCCAAGCAGGAACCCGCCAAACAAGCCTCGGCCAAGCCAGCGCGCAAACAGGCAGTCAAGCCGGCCGCCAAGCCCGTCGCCGCGAAAACTGCCGCAGGCAAGTCCGTCGCCACCAAGCCGGCCGCAAGCAAGCCGGCCGCGAAGAGCGCCGCCAAGCCGGCCGCCAAGTCCGCCGCGCCGGCCGAAACCCAGAGCGCCGGCGTCTCGCTGGAGCCGATCATCGCCGCGATGCGCAAGCGCCTGCCGAAGGCGCGCCACGCGGAGGCCGAGGCGTTCGCGAAGGCGTTCTACAAGCGCATGAGCCTGGACGAGATGCCGCAGCATCAGGCCGACGGCTGGGCCGCGCTGGCGACCGACTTCCTCGACTACGCGCGCGACCGTCGGCCGGGTTCGGCGCTGGTGCGCCTGTTCAATCCGACCCTGAAGACCCACGGCTGGGAATCGGCGCACACCGTGCTGCAGATCGCCAACGACGACATGCCGTTCCTGGTCGATTCGGTGACCATGGCCCTGGCCGACCTGGGCATCGGCGTGCACGTGCTCGGCCATCCGGTGGTGACCTTCCAGCGCGACAAGGCCGGCAAGCTGCTCGCGGTCGGGCAGGGCGTGGCCGAGTCGCTGATGCACCTGGAAATCGACCGCCTGACCAACGAGTCGATGGCCGCGGCCAAGAAGGCGCTGGAAACCGTGCTCGCCGACGTGCGCGCGATCGTCCGCGACTGGTCGCAGATGCGCGACAAGATGAACGAGGTCGCCGACGGCCTGATCTCCGAGCGCATGCCGGTCAACGAAGACGGCAAGCGCGAAGCCCAGGCCTTCCTGCGCTGGGCCGCCGAGAATCACTTCACCTTCCTCGGCTACCGCGAGTACGAGGTGATCAAGCGCGACGGCCAGGACCTGCTCAGCGCGATCAAGGGCAGCGGCCTGGGCCTGCTGCGCGGCAAGGACGCCGGCAAGCCGCGTCCGCTGACCTCGCTGGCCGCGCATTACATCCCGCAGTCGGGTTCGGTCGATGCGCTGATCCTGACCAAGACCAATGCGCGCTCGACCGTGCATCGTCCGGGCTACATGGACTACATCGGCGTGCTGAGCTTCGACGAGCAGGGCCGCCCGGTCGCCGAAAAGCGTTTCCTCGGCCTGTACACCTCCAGCGCCTACAACCGCCGGCCCTGGGACATCCCGCTGGTGCGCCAGCGCCACGCCTACGTGATGGAACAGTCGGGCCTGGCCCCGGACAGCCACAGCGGCAAGGCCCTGCGCCACGTCCTGGAAACCCTGCCGCGCGACGAGCTGTTCCAGTCGAGCGAAGAGGAATTGTTCAAGACCACCTCGGGCATCCTCGGCCTGCAAGAGCGCGTGCGCAGCAAGATGTTCCTGCGCCGCGACCGCTACGGCCGTTTCTTCTCGGGCCTGGTCTACATCCCGCGCGACCGCTTCAACACCGATGTGCGCCTGCGCGTGGAGGCGATGCTCAAGCGCCGCCTGCACGGCGAATACATCGACACCACCGTGCACATCGGCGAATCGCCGCTGGCGCAGATGCACGTGATCGTGCGGCCGAAGTCGGGCGAAGCGATCCAGATCGACCACGTCGCGATCGAGGCCGAGCTGGCCGAGATCGTGCGCAACCGCCAGGACGAATTGCGCGATGCGCTGGTCCAGCGCCACGGCGAGCAGCAGGGCCTGGCCCTGGCCAACCGCTACGGCCGCGCCCTGCCGGCCGGCTACATCGAGGAAGTCTCGGCCGCCGTCGCCGCCCAGGACATCGCTCACCTGGCCGCGCTGGCCGGCCCGGACGATCTGCGCCTGAGCCTGTGCCGCACCCGCCAGGGCGAGGGCGGCCTGCGCTTCAAGTTCTACCGCCAGCTCGACGACATCCCGCTGTCGGACGCGCTGCCGATGATGGAGAACATGGGCCTGCGGGTGATCTCCGAGCACCCCTACCGCCTGCGCGTCGACGAGCAGCCGGTCTACATCCAGGACTTCGAGGTCGAGACCGCCAACAACGACATCGACATCGACAGCCTCGACGAGAACTTCGAGGACGCGTTCGCGCAGATCTGGCGCGGCAACGCCGAGAACGACGGCTTCAACCGCCTGATCCTCACCGCCAACCTGTCCTGGCGCCAGGTCGCGATGCTGCGTGCGTACTGCAAGTACCTGTTGCAGGTCGGCGTGCCGTTCTCGCAGAGCTACGTCGAGGAGACCTTCTCGCGCTATCCGCTGCTCGCGCGCCTGCTGGTGGAATTGTTCGAGGCCCGCTTCGATCCCTGCACCGGCAGCGAGAGCAAGGCCGAGATCAAGGCCGGCCAGGAGCGCCTGGTGCAGCAACTGCAGGCCCTGTCCGGCGGCGACGCTGCGGTGATGGCCGCGGTCAAGCCGGTCATCGAGGCGCGCAACGGCAAGCGCGACGAACAGGCCAAGGCCACCGTCGATGCGATCAAGGCGCTGCTCGACCGCGTCTCCAGCCTCGACGAAGACCGCATCCTGCGCAGCTTCGTCGGCGCGATCAACGCCACCCTGCGCACCAGCTACTACCAGCGCGGCGCCGACGGCGCCGACCGCGGCTACGTCAGCTACAAGTTCGATTCGGCGCTGGTGCCGGACCTGCCCAAGCCGCGTCCGTACCGCGAAATCTTCGTGTACGGCCCGCGCGTCGAGGGCGTGCACCTGCGCTTCGGCCCGGTCGCCCGCGGCGGCCTGCGCTGGTCGGACCGTCGCGAAGACTTCCGCACCGAGGTGCTCGGCCTGGTCAAGGCGCAGATGGTCAAGAACACCGTGATCGTGCCGGTCGGTTCGAAGGGCGGCTTCTTCGCCAAGCGCCCGCCGGCCGGCGGCGACCGCGACGCCGTGCTCGCCGAAGGCATCGCCTGCTACAAGATGTTCATCAACGGCCTGCTCGACATCACCGACAACATCGTCGACGGCAAGATCGTGGCGCCGCGCGACGTGGTCCGCCACGACCAGGACGACCCCTACCTGGTGGTCGCCGCCGACAAGGGCACCGCGACCTTTTCCGACATCGCCAACGGCATCGCCGCCGAGCACAAGTTCTGGCTCGACGACGCCTTCGCCTCGGGCGGCTCGGTCGGTTACGACCACAAGGGCATGGGCATCACCGCCAAGGGCGCCTGGGAGTCGGTCAAGCGCCACTTCCGCGCGATGGGCCGCGACAGCCAGATCCAGGACTTCACTGCGGTCGGCATCGGCGACATGTCCGGCGACGTGTTCGGCAACGGCATGCTGCTGTCCGAGCACATCCGCCTGCTCGCCGCATTCGACCACCGCCACATCTTCCTCGACCCGAACCCGGACGCGGCGCGCACGTTCAAGGAACGCGAGCGCATGTTCAAGCTGCCGCGCTCGAGCTGGGACGACTACGACAAGAAGCTGATCAGCAAGGGCGGCGGCGTGTACCCGCGGTCGGCCAAGTCGATCCCGCTGTCGCCGGAGATCAAGGCCGCGCTCGGCATCGACGCCGGCGTCGCCGCGATGAGCCCGGTCGAGCTGATGAGCGCGATCCTGAAGGCGCCGGTGGACCTGCTGTGGAACGGCGGCATCGGCACCTACGTCAAGTCCAGCGGCGAAACCAACAGCGACGTCGGCGACCGCGCCAACAACGGCCTGCGCGTCGACGGCCGCGAGCTGCGCTGCAAGGTGGTGGGCGAGGGCGGCAACCTGGGCCTGACCCAGCTCGGCCGCATCGAAGCGGCGCAGCACGGCGTGCTGCTCAACACCGATTTCATCGACAACTCGGCTGGCGTGGACACCTCGGACCACGAGGTCAACATCAAGATCCTGCTCAACGGCCAGGTGCAGGCGAAGAAGCTGACCTTGGCCGACCGCAACAAACTGCTCGCTTCGATGACCGACGAGGTCGCCGAGCTGGTGCTCAACGACAACTACCGGCAGAACCAGGCGATCAGCCTGATGGAGCGGATGAGCCAGACGCGTCTGGGCTCCAAGCAGCACTTCATCCGCACCCTCGAAGCGCAGGGCCTGCTCGACCGCCAGATCGAGTTCCTGCCGTCCGACGCCGAGATCTCCGAGCGCAAGGCGCGCGGCCAGGGCCTGACCCGTCCGGAGCTGTCGGTGCTGCTGTCGTACTCCAAGCTGGTCGCGTTCCAGCAGATGCTCGACTCGGACGTGCCGGAAGACCCCTACCTGTCGAAGGAACTGGTGCGCTACTTCCCGCAGCCGCTGCAGAGCAAGTACGCCAAGGCGATGGAGAACCACCGCCTCAAGCGCGAGATCATCGCCACCGCGGTGACCAACTCGACCATCAACCGGATGGGCGCGACCTTCCTGCTACGCATGCAGGAAGACAGCGGCCGCACTCCGGGCGAGGTCGCCAAGGCCTTCACCATCACCCGCGAGACCCTCGAGGCGCGCGACTTGTGGGCCCAGATCGACGCCCTCGACGGCAAGGTCGCCGAGTCGACCCAGATCGATGCCCTGCAGGTGATCTGGAACCTGCAGCGCTCGTTCACCCGTTGGTTGCTGTCGCGTCCGGGCACGATCCCCGATATCACCACCGCGGTCGAGCGCTACCACGACGGTTTCAAGAACATCCGCGCCGGCCACGGCATCCTCGGCGACGGCCAGCGTCCGGCTCACGACGCCGCGTTCGCCGACTGGAAGGCCAAGGGCGTGCCGGAAGCCCTGGCCGCCCAGTTGGCCGCGTTGCCGTACCTGGAGCCGAGCTGCGACATCATCGAACTGGCGCGCGAGCGCAAGCTCAAGCCGGTCGAGGTGGCGAAGGTCCACTTCCGCCTCGGCGAAGCGCTGCGCCTGCCGTGGCTGCAGGAGCAGATCGACGCGCTGACCGTCGACGGCCGCTGGCATGCGGTCGCACGCGGCGTGCTGCGCGAGGAACTGGGCGCGCAGCAGCGCATCCTGGTCGGGCAGGTGCTGTCGATGCCGGGCGCCAACGCCGACGCCAAGATCAAGCATTGGCTCGGCCGCGACGACGTCTCGCTGCGTTTCACTCTGGCCATGCTCAACGAGCTGGCCGCGCAGAAGTCGCTCGACTACCCGACCGCCTCGGTCGCGGTGCAGCGTCTGTCGCAGCTGGCTGCGCGCGGCTGATCAGGCGCTGACACAGGCGCCGATGACGATGGGCCCGAAGCCCCTCTCCCGCCCGGGAGAGGGGTTTTTTGTGCGCTCTGTCATATCGCGGCAGAAACGCTCCGCTTTGGAGTAGCAGCGGTGCGAGCCGCGACAGCGTTCTTGCCGCGCCTCGTCGCTGCGATGTCGCGGTCGCGACTCGCGCCGCTCCTGCCCCTGAAGCTGCTGCCTCTCCGGCTGTTGCGACCGGCCGTGCGCAATCCGCCACGCCCTCCGGGTTATGCTGGCGGCATCCTTCCGGAGCCGCCGATGACCGCGACGCAACGCATCGCCTTCCTCGCCAGTCACACCGACGACGCCCAGCGCGCGCTCGCCGAGCTCGTCGCACGCCACGGCCAGCACGAGCCGGACGCGGCCGACGTCCTGGTCGCGCTCGGCGGCGACGGCTTCATGCTGCAGACCCTGCACCGCCACGGCGGCCTCGGCAAACCGGTGTACGGGATGAAACTCGGCACGGTCGGGTTCCTGATGAACCAGCACAGCGGCGGGGACCTGTTCGCGCGCCTGGAAAACGCCGAGCCGGCGGTGCTGCGGCCGCTGGAAATGGTCGCCCAGACCGAGTCCGGCGCGACCTTCGGCTCGCTGGCCTATAACGAGGTGTCGCTGCTGCGCCAGACCCGCCAGGCCGCGCACATCCGCATCGACCTCAACGGCCAGACCCGGCTCGACGAGTTGATCTGCGACGGCGTGCTGGTCGCGACCGCGGCCGGCAGCACCGCCTACAACTTCTCCGCGCACGGGCCGATCCTGCCGCTGGGCTCGGCGGTGATCGCGCTGACCCCGATCGCGGCGTTCCGGCCGCGGCGTTGGCGCGGCGCCTTGCTCAAGGCCGATACCGAGATCCGCTTCCGCGTGCTCGACCCCTACAAGCGCCCGGTCAGCGCCACCGCCGATTCGCACGAGGTGCGCGACGTGGTCGAGGTGATGATCCGCGAGTCGCGCGATCGCACCGTCACCTTGCTGTTCGACCCCGAGCACAACCTCGAAGAGCGGATGCTGATCGAGCAGTTCACCAGCGGCTGAGCCGGCTCAGGCCAGCCGCAGCAGCAGTTCGCGCAGGCGCGGATCGGCCAGGTCGGGCAGGGCGGCGGCCTGCGCCGGTTCGAACCACTGCAGGCATCGGTGCTCGTCGCCGCGCGCCTCGGGCTCGCCGTCCCAGGCCTCGACCCGATAGACGCGCAGGACCAGGCCGTCCAACGCCAGCTCGGCCAGCACGCTCGCCGCCGGCTCGCGTGACCCGCCGGACGCGGGCGGGCCGATCCCGGCTTCCTCGCCCAGTTCCCGCCACAGCGCTTGTTCCGGCGTCTCGCCGGCCTCGACGTGGCCGCCGAGCATGTCCCAGCAACCCGGCGCCAGCCGCTTGTGCGCGGCGCGCAGGCCCAGCAACACCCGGCCCTGGCGCCATAGCAGCGCGCCGACCAGATCGATGCAGGGTTCGCCGATACTCATCGTGCGGCAGGTCCTTCGGGCTATGCGCCGAGCAGGGCGATGTTCGCCGCACTGCTCGAAACCACTTTAAGTTGAGTTTTTTTAAATTTAATAATCAACAAGTTACGACGGATATCTAATCTCAATTCGTGCCGGCAGTCTGGCCGCGCATCCGCCGTGCGATTTCGCTGGCCGCGGCGATCAGCAGGGTCAGGGCTATCGTCGACAGCAGCTGCAGGCGCGGGCCTTCGATCGACAGGGCCAGCACGAACACCAGGCCGAGGATCGCCAGGCCGGCCCAGGTGACATAGGGAAAGGCCCACATCTTGAACGGCAGCACCGTGCCGGCGCGGTCGGCGCGGCGGCGCAGGATCAGCTGCGAGACCAGCGACAGCGCCCACACCAGCAGGCAGGTCGAACCCACCACGTTGAGCAGGGCCGGCAGCACCTTGTCCGGATACAGCAGCTCCAGTGCGGTGGCGACGAAGCCGAAGGCCACGCTCGCCAGCACTGCCACCGTCGGCACGCGGCTGCGGCTGAGGTGGGCGAGCGCGCGCGGCGCTTCGCCGCGTTCGGCCAGCGAATAGATCATGCGCGAGGCGCCGTAGAGGTTGGCGTTGAGCGCCGACAGCAGGGCGACCACCGCGACCAGGGTGATCGCGGTCGCCGCGCCGGGAATGCGCGCGACCTGCAGCACCGCGGCGAACGGCGAATTGAGCGACTCGCTGGTCCACGGCACCACCGCGATGATCACCGCGAGCGAGCCGATGTAGAACACCAGGATGCGCCAGGCGACGGTGCGGATGGCATGGGTGATGCTGCGCTCCGGGTCCTGGGTTTCGGCCGCGGCGACCGCCACGATCTCGGTGCCGCCGAAGGCGAACACCACCACCAGCAAGGCCGCGCCGACCCCGGCCCAGCCCTTCGGCGCGAAGCCGCCGTGGTCGACGAAGTTCGACAGGCCCGGCGAGGGCACGTCCGGCAACAGCCCGCATACCAGCAGCACGCCGATGGCGATGAAGGCCAGGATCGCGGCGACCTTGAGGATCGCGAACCAGAATTCGAACTCGCCGAAGTTGCGTACCCCGAGCAGGTTGACCCCGGTGAACACCGACATGAATACCAGCGACAACAACGCCACCGGCAACTGCGGCCAGACCGTCGCGAGCAGGCCGGCGGCGCCGACCGATTCGGCCGCGATCACGATCACCAACTGCGCCCACCACAGCCAGCCGAGGGTGGCCCCTGCGGTCGGGCCCATGGCGTCGGCGGCGTAGACCGAGAACGCGCCGCTGGTCGGCCGCGCCGCGGCCATCTCGCCGAGCGCGCGCATCACGATGATGACCAGTGCGCCGGCGATCAGATACGACAGCAACACCGCCGGACCGGCGCTGCGGATGCCGACGCCAGAACCGAGAAACAGACCGGCGCCGATCGCGCTGCCCAGGCCCATCATGACCAGCTGGCGCGACTTCAAGGCATGGCCGAGCTGGGAGGCGGCCGCGCCGTTCATGAGCGTGGCGGCGCGGGCGGGCGGGACTTCGGGCAGGGGCATGTCGGGCGTCCGGACGATGAGCGGTGCGGAACGATACCTTGTCGCCGCGCCCGGCAACGAGGCCCATGAGGTTTCCGGCCTGAAACCGCACCAAAACCGCACGAGCCGGCCAGCGGCGCCGATGCGGAGCTAATCCGGGCGCGCCGACGCCTCCGGCGCGGTCCCGGGCGAGCCTTCAGCCCAACCCTCAGGCCAAGCCGCGACGCCGGCCAGGGCCAGGCTGACCACCATCGCCCCGGCCTCCTCGTCGAGGCGCAGGTCGACCCGGTAGCGCTCGCACAGTCGCTGCACGATCGCCAGGCCGAGGCCGAGGCCGGCGCTGCCTTCGCGTTTGCGGAACGGCTCGTGCAGGTGCTCGCGCAGCTCGGCCGGGATCGGACGGCCGCGGTTGGCGATGCGCAGGCGCTCGCCGGCGAGGCCGATCTCGACCGTGCCGCTGTCGGTGTGGGCGAAGGCGTTGCCGATCAGGTTCGACAACAGGATGTGCAGCACCGGCTGCGGCAGATCGATGCGCGCCTCGGCGGGCACCTCGACTTCGACCTCGACCGGCTTGCCGTCGAGCCAGACCGCCTGCTCGATCACCACCCGCTCCAGCACCGGCAGCAGCGCGATCGGCGCATCGGGCCGCACCGGCGGCGCTTCGCGCGCCAGGGTCAGCAGGGTGGCGACGGTCTGTTCGAGTTGCCAGGCCGATTGGCGCAGGTGCAGCAGCTGCGCGCGGCCGGCCGCGGACAGAGCGGGTTCGGCGAGCAGGCGTTCGCCGGCGCTGCGGATCACCGCCAGCGGCGTGCGCAGTTCGTGGCTGGCATCGCGGGTGAAGGCCTGCTCGCGGTCGATGAAGGACTGGGTGCGCTGGGTCATCGCCTCCAGGCCGCGCGCAAGCACGCCGACCTCGTCGTCGGGAAAACCCGCGGCGATGCGCTGCGGCCAGCGGTTCGGCGACATCGTGTCGACCAGTGCGGCCAGCCGCGACAGCGGCGCGGTGCTGCGCCGCGCCAGCCAGGCGCCGAGCGCCATGGCCAGACCCACCACCGCCAGCGCCGACCAGCCCAGCCACTGCAGCACGCGGTCGCGCATCGGCCGCACCACCAGTTGCCGGCTGACCTCGGCGACCAGCCAGGCGCCCGTCGCCGGCGCCGGCGGTCGCAGCGCCTTGACGTGGTAATGGCGGCCGTCGCGGCCGGCGAATTCCGAGCGCCAGGGCTCGGAGCGGCGCGCGGCGACCAGGTCGGAAGGGAACTGTGCGGGGTCGGTGTATACGCGCATGAAGGCCTGCTGCGGTTCGGCCCAGCGCCCGTCGAGCGCGTGCCGGCGCAGTTGCGCCGCGGCCTCCTGTTCCAGCATCGAGTCGAAGAACGCGTCCTCGGTCGCGTACATGAAGCTCACCGCATACAGCCCGAACAAGGCCGCGACCGACAAGGCGAAGCCGGCGAAGGCGAGCATCAGGCGATTGCGCAGGCGTCGCCGCGGCCGTTTCTCCGCGGCGTTCACGGCGCCGCTTCCCGGTCGCTTTCGAGCTTGAAGCCGACCCCGTGCACGGTGCGCAGCATCGCTCGCGCGAACGGTTTGTCCAGCGCCTGCCGCAACAGGTACAGGTGCGAACGCAGTGGGTCGGATTGCGGCGGCGCATCGCCCCACAGACGCTGGATCAGCTCGCTGCGGGTCAGGGTGCGCGGCCAGGCCTCGGCGAGGATGGTCAGGATGCGCAAGGGCGTGTGCTGCAGGTCCAGCAGTTGTCCCTCGCGCCGCACTTCGCCGCTGCGGCGGTCGATGCTCAGGCTGCCGATGCGCAGCTCGTGCGGCTCGCCGGCGCGATGCCGGCGCGACAGGGCCAGGCAGCGCGCCAGCAGTTCTTCGCCGGCGAAGGGCTTGACCAGGTAGTCGTCGGCGCCGGCCTCGAAGCCGCGCAGCTTGTCGTCCAGGCCGTCGCGCGCGGTCAGCATCAGGATCGGCACGTGGCGGTCGGCGCGTGCGCGCAGTTCCGCGCACACGCGCAGGCCGTCGAGGCCGGGCAGGGTCAGGTCGAGCACCAGCACGTCGGGCGGATCGTCCAGAGCCAGTTGCAGGCCGTTGCGGCCGTCGGCGGCGAAATCGACCGCGTGGCCGTGCGATTCGAACATCGCCGCCATGGCCGTGCGCAGCGCCAGGTGGTCTTCGATCACGAGGATGCGCAGGCGGTCGTGCATCAGCGCTCAGCCGTCGATCCGTTCGAGAAGGCGCTTAGCATCGGCCATGTCCGGATGGCTGACCAGCACCTCGCCGATCATCGCCCGCGCCCGGGCCTCGTCGCCGAGCCGCCAGTGCGCCTCGGCCATGCCGAGGCGCAACTGCGGTTCGGGCATGTACGGCGCGGCCAGTTGCATGATCGCCAGCGCGGCGCGGGTGCGCGCGGGCTCCGGATGCGCCTGCATTTGGTAATAACCGATCAACCCGATCAACTGCACGTGGTAGGCGTCCGGCTCGTCGGCAAGCGCTTTGTGCGCGGCCTCGCGCTCGCCGGCGAGCAAACGCTCGACCAGGGCCAGGCTGCGTTCGTCGCGCCAGGGCGTGCGCGCGACCGGCGTGCGCCCGAGCGCGGCGACGATGGCTTCGGCGACGGCCGCGGTGGCGTAGGGGTTCTGGCCGGTGATCAGGCGGCCGTCGACGGCCCGCCCCGGCATCATCAGCGGCGCCTCCTGCCAGCGTGCGCCGCGTCCGCGCAGGGCGTCTTCGAGCTGGAACCGGAACTGCTTGGCCCAGCGCTTGCCGAACACCGCTTCTTCCTCGTTGCTGAAACCGGTCACGGCGCGGCCGGCGACCAGATAGGAGCCGTCGTCGAGACGCACGTCGACCAGCGCCGCCGGGCCGTGACAGACCGCGGCGACCACGCCGCCGCGCTCGTACACCTCGGCGAGCAGCCGCGGCAGCGCCGGATCGCCCGGCAGATCGAACATCGCGCCCTTGCCGCCGACCACGTAGACCGCAGCGTAGTCTTCGGCGCGCACGGCCGCGGTGGCCAAACTTGCGCCCAATAGGCGCAGGCCCCGGCCGTCTTCGAGCAGGCGCGCATTGAAGTCGAGCTTCGGGTCGTACCGGTCGGCTTCGACCGCGCCGCCGCGCGGGCTGGCGACCTCCACCGCCAGGCCGTTGTCGCGGAAAATCAGATAGGCCTGGGCGAACTCGTCCATCTCGAAGCCAGGCCGGGTCCGGCCCTGGTCGCGGCCTTCGCCGCTGACCACGATCAGGACCTTGTCGGCGGCCTGGGCGAGGCCGGTGGCCGCGCATGCCAGCAGCAGGCCCAGGGCCCATCGGCGCGCAGGCGGAAATCGGAGGTTCATGGCGAGGACCGGGAGTGAAGGAGAGGGCCAGTCTCGCGGGCGCCTGTGAAGCAAACTTCAAACCGCAATCGGCCGGGCCATGGACCAGTGTGCGTACGTCGCAGCCGAATGGTGGACGCGGCGCACGCAAAGGCCGTCCTATCTGCGTGGCGCGCGACAGGGCACAATGACGGCATGCCCGACCGTGATGCCGACCCGTTGATCGTCGCGATTTCCTCGCGCACCCTGTTCGACATGGAAGAAAGCCACGCGCTGTTCGAGCGCCAGGGCATCGACGCCTATGCCGACTTCCAGCGCGAACACGAGGACGACGTGCTGCGGCCCGGCGTCGCCTTCCCGCTGGTGCGCAAGCTGCTCGCGCTCAACGAAGGCGCGCCGCCGGAAGCGCCGCGGGTCGAGGTGATCCTGATCTCGCGCAACTCCGCCGACAGCGGCCTGCGCATCTTCAACTCGATCGCCCATCACAGCCTGTCGATCAAGCGAGCGGCCTTCAGCAACGGCGCGCCGCCGTTTCCCTACATCCGCCCGTTCGGCGCCGACCTGTTCCTCTCGGCCAATGCCGAGGACGTCAGCGCCGCGCTTGCCGCCGGCGTAGCCGCGGCGACCCTGTTGCCGGCGATACCGCCGTCGCGGTTGGCGCCGCACCTGCGACCGGACCAATTGCGCATCGCCTTCGACGGCGACGCGGTGATCTTCGACGACGAGGGCGAGCGCGTCTCGCGCGAAGGCGGCCTGGCCGCATTCGCCGAGCACGAGCGCAGCCACGCCGGCGAGCCGTTGTCGGGCGGCCCGTTCCGCGGTTTCCTCGATGCGCTGCATCGTTTGCAGAAGGCCTTCCCGGTGGGCCAGGACGCACCGATCCGCACCGCCCTGGTCACCGCGCGCTCGGTGCCGGCGCACGAGCGGGTGATCCGTACCTTGCGCGAATGGGGCATCCGCCTCGATGAGGCCTTGTTCCTCGGCGGTCGCCCCAAGGGCCCGTTCCTGGAAGCCTTCGGCGCCGACATCTTCTTCGACGATTCCGAGCACAACATCCTGTCGGCGCGCGACCACGTCACCGCCGGACACGTGCCGCACGGGGTCGCGAACCGCTAGGGACGGGCTTTGACGCTGGCGCCGCGCTGGCGACGCTTCGCTTCCCGCGACGCTATCACGCGTCCCGCGTCCCGCGACCTACGCCTCGGATCCCGCGTATCAGGGCAGCATCTTTTCCAGCGGCAGGCGCACGTCGGTCACCCGCCACTTGAGACCGTCGCGGGTCAGCACGAACACCACCGGATCGCCGTCGGCATTGGCGACCGTAGCGGTGAAACGCGATGGCGACTCGAAGCGGTAACTCGCGTGCTCGAGCGGTTCCGCCGGCGGCACCTGCGCATAGGCGTCGCGGCGCGGCGCCGACGAATCGAGACGGCGCAGCAGGTTGCGGCCTTCGAGCACCGCACCGATGCCGACCGGCGTGGCGATGGCGTCGACCGCGGTGCCGGCCACGCCGCTGGCCAGGCTGATGCCGAGCGCGGCGAGCGGATTGGACTGCAGCTCGGGGCCGGCGCGACGGACGATGTAGTCGTCGACCTGTGCCTTCAGGCTCAAGCGCAAGGCGGCGAAGTCGACATGCTTGCTCAGTTCGCCGGCGTTGCCTTCCTTGACCGCGCTGCGGATCGCGTTGACGGTCAGGAACGGCCCGGCGGCGACGTAGCCGAGCAACAGGACCAGGGCCAGGACGAGCAGGGCTATCCATTTCTTCATCGCGACGATCCAGGTTGGCGGACCGCCAGAGTAACGGCCTTGGCCTTACCTGGGCTTAAGAAAGCCGGACAGAGGTGGAACTTACGCTTCGGCGACGGCGCGGTCCGCTCGCCTGCCGAGGGATCGGCCCGACTTACGCGGTCTCGACCGGGCGGGCGTCGCGCGCGTAGCGCTGGGCGGCCAAGTGCAGGGCGAGGGCGGCCAGCGAACAGACAGAGCCGGCCATGAACGCGGCCGTGCCGCCGCCGTGCTGCCAGGCCAGGGCGGCCATGCCGGCGCCGAGCACGCCGCCGATGCCGCCGCTGAAGCCGTACAGCATGCCCTGCGCCGAGGCCATGTCGCGGCGCGCCGGGAACAGTTCGGCCATGCGCCGCATGCAGCCGGCATGGAAGGCGGCGAAGCTCAACGAGTGGCCGGTCTGGGCCAGCGCCATCCAGGCGAAGGAATCGGCGAACCAGGCCACCATCACCCAGCGCAGCGCGGTCGCGAAGATGCAGGCTGCGATCAGGCGATGCGCGCCGAAGCGCTGCACCAACCGCGGCGCCTGCCAGAACATCAGGATCTCGCACACCACCCCGATCGCCCACAACAGGCCGACCGCGAAACCGTCGTGGCCGTGCGCCTGCAGCTGCAAGGTATAGAACACGTAGAACGGGCCGAAGCTCAGCTGCACCAGCAAGGCGGTGCCGAGCAGCCGGCGCGTGCCGGGGCGCCGCCACAGACGCTCGCGCGGCGTGCCCGCGAGCGGCGCCGGC
>NZ_JBPKJP010000065.1:0-24724 GCF_051217035.1 Lysobacter sp. 1R34A | reverse complement strand
CGGCAGGCCCAGCGGCTGCGGGAGTGGAAGCCGCAGGTGGCGGAGCCGGCGCCGCCGAGCAGGCGGCGAGCGCGGCGGCCAGCAGCGCCGGGAACAAGCGCGCGGGCGTCATCCGACCGAACCTTCCAGGCTGACTTCGAGCAGTTTCTTGGCTTCGACCGCGAACTCCATCGGCAGCTCGCGGAACACCGACTTGCAGAAGCCGTCGACGATCATCGACACCGCGTCTTCCTCGCCGATGCCGCGCGAGCGGCAGTAGAACAGCTGGTCGTCGCTGATCTTCGAGGTGGTGGCCTCGTGTTCGACGGTCGCATCGGGGTGCTTGACCTCGATGTAGGGGAAGGTGTGCGCGCCGCATTTCTTGCCGATCAACAGGCTGTCGCACTGGGTGTGGTTGCGCGCGCCGGCGGCGTTCTTCTCGATCTTGACCAGGCCGCGGTAGGTGTTCTGGCCGCGGCCGGCGCTGATGCCCTTGCTGACGATCTTCGACTTGGTGCGCTTGCCGATGTGGATCATCTTGGTGCCGGTGTCGGCCTGCTGGCGATGATGGGTCAGCGCGACCGAGTAGAACTCGCCGCTGGAATCGTCGCCGAGCAGCACGCAGCTGGGGTATTTCCAGGTGATCGCCGAACCGGTCTCGACCTGGGTCCAGCTGATCTTGCTGCGCGCGCCGCGGCATTCGCCGCGCTTGGTCACGAAGTTGTAGATGCCGCCGACGCCGTTCTCATCGCCGGGGTACCAGTTCTGCACCGTCGAGTACTTGATCTCGGCGTCTTCCAGCGCGACCAGCTCGACCACCGCGGCGTGCAGCTGGTTTTCGTCGCGCATCGGCGCGGTGCAGCCTTCCAGGTAGGAAACGTAGGCCTTGTCCTCGCACACGATCAGGGTGCGTTCGAACTGGCCGGTGTGGCCGGCGTTGATGCGGAAATAGGTGCTCAGCTCCATCGGGCAACGCACGCCCTTGGGGATGAACACGAAGCTGCCGTCGGAGAACACCGCCGAGTTCAGCGCGGCGAAGAAGTTGTCGCCGGTCGGCACGACGCTGCCGAGGTATTTCTGCACCAGTTCGGGATATTCGCGGATCGCTTCCGACATCGAACAGAAGATTACGCCTTTTTCGGCGAGTTCCTTGCGGAAGGTGGTGCCGACCGAAACCGAGTCGAACACTGCATCGACCGCCACGCCGGCCAGCCGCGCGCGCTCGTGCAGCGGCACGCCCAGCTTGTCGTAGGTGGCGATGAGCTCCTCGGGCACCTCGTCGAGCGACTTGTACTTGGCCTTCGGCGCGCTGTAGTAGCTCAACGCCTGGAAGTCGATCGCGGCGATGTTGAGCTTGGCCCAATGCGGCATCGGCATGGTCAGCCAGTGGCGGTAGGCCTCCAGCCGCCATTGGGTCATCCACTCGGGCTCTTCCTTCTTGGCCGAGAGGGCACGGATGGTGTCCTCGTCGAGGCCCGGAGGCAGGCTGTCGGATTCGATGTCGGTGATGAAGCCGGCCTCGTAGCGACGCCCGAGCTGCTCGTGGATCGCCTCGTTCTGAAGCGGACGATTGCCGGTGTCGCCCGAGGAAACGGGCGTCTTGATGATGTCGGTGGCCATGGCGGCTGCCTACTGTCTAAGCGCCGGCCAGGCGCAGATCGATGCGCCGGCCGGCAGGTTCGGGTGAAAAGGAAGGGGTAGGGGCTAGCATCTGGGCGAGGGTGACGCTGCTCAGGGCCTCGACGACCACGTCGTTGATGCGGCGCCAGTTGGCGCGTACGCCGCACTGGTGTTCGAGGCCGCAATTGCCTTCGTGGACGCTGCACTCGGTCATGCCGAGCGGGCCTTCCATTGCCTCGACGATCTCGATCAGGCCGATTTCGTCGGCGGGGCGGGCCAGGCGATAGCCGCCGTTGGCGCCGCGGAACCCCTCGACCAGGCCTGCCTGGGCCAGCGGCTTGAGCAGCTTGCTGACCGTCGGCGCCTCCAGACCCGCCCGCTCGGCCAGCTCCGACGCGCTGAGGACGCGGTCGGACTGGGCCGCCAGGACGGTCAGGACGACCGTGGCGTAGTCGGTGAGTTTGGTGACGCGAAGCATCGGCGGCGCGGCTCGGGGGGAATTCGTACCGAAATTGTACGTTTTTCTCCGGGCGCGGCCAAGCCGGGGGTTTTGCGCGATTCAGGCGTTCGCGGGCGGGGTCCGGCCCGGCGCCGGCGGGGTGCCTGGGCGCGTGCTTTTGGGTGGCCGTCCTCTTAGGGGCGCCGCCGCCCGGGGGTTTATGTCTGTGAAATGCCGGCCACGGCCGGCATGGGCTTAGTTGATTGCCTGCCGTCGAACGCCGCGCGAAGCGATGGCTCGCAAACGCAGCCATCGAGCTCCGCCTGCGCGGCGCGCCGCAGCGGCGACGATGCGGGCCCGGGGCGCCACCTGCCCCGTTGCGTTCCGTGAGCCCTGTGGCCGGCCCGGATAGCGAAGGCGATGCAAGCAGGTCAGAATGCCGGTTCGTCATTTTGGGATTCGCTATGCCGCGCAAGATCGCCGCCCGTCGTTCCGCCATTCACGGTAATGGTGTGTTCGCCATTGCCCCGATCGCCAAGGGCGAGCGGGTCGTCGAGTACAAGGGCGCTCGCCGTACCCATGCCGAAGTCGACGCGGGCGAGACCGGCGACGCCGAGTCCGGCCACACCTTCCTGTTCACGCTCAACGACGAGTACGTGATCGACGCCAATCACGAAGGCAACACCGCGCGCTGGATCAATCACAGCTGTTCGCCGAACTGCGAAGCGGTGCTGGAAGAGGACGACGGCGACGACCGCCGCCGCGACCGCGTCTTCATCGAGGCGATCCGCGACATCGCCGCGGGCGAGGAACTGTCCTACAACTACGGCATCACCCTGGCCGAAAAGCACACCAAGGAACTGAAGAAGATCTGGGAGTGCCGCTGCGGTTCGGCCAACTGCACCGGGACGATGCTGCAGCCGAAGAAGGAAAAGAAGGCGAAGAAGGACAAGGACAAGAAGAAAGACAAGAAAAAGAAGAAAGACAAGAAGAAGGGCAAGAAGAAGGATTGAGTGACGGGGCGCGCACGCTGGGCCAGGTATGTCGTTGCGAACCCGTCCTGTAGTCGCGAGCCAATCCCTGTAGGAGCGACGTGAGTCGCGACCGCGACTTGTCAATCTCGCGCCGTTACCGCCCGCGCCCATCAGGGTAGGAGCGGCGCAAGCCGCGACATCGCTGCTGCGGTCTTGCGGCGCCTCTCTGAAGCAAGATCAAGATCAAACCCAGAGCTTCCGCCACTAAAGCGGCGGGTCACTTTCTTTTGTCTGAAGCAACAAAAAAAGTAACCAAAGAAAAGTGCCTTCTGTTACGAATCAAGCGCCCGCAAGTGCGATGCCGACGCAGGGCTCCGCACAGGCCATCCATGGCCTGGCTGCCGGTTTCGCGACCGCTCTTGGGTAAGAGCGGCGCAAGCCGCGACCGCCATCTGACGGTCTCGCGCCGTCATTGGGTTCCCGTCGCGCACGACATGCGACACGGTTATCGCCGCCATCGGCCAAACCCAAACCCAACCCAAACCCCTACCGGCATTCCGCCCGATCCCGCAAAGCCTTCGTCCCTACCGGCCGGGTACGAAGGTCCGATAGCCGCTCGATCTCCGCGGCGGGACACTTCGGTGCGCCGGCCGCCACGCCGCGATAACCTGCGGCGGCGACAATGGCCGCCGGTTCGCGCCGCAGGCCGCCCGACGCATCCTCCCCTCGCACTGCATCCAGGAGTCGCTATGAGTTCGATCCAAGGCAAGGTCGCCGTCGTCACCGGAGCCGCCAGCGGCATCGGCAAGGAAATCGCCCACGAGTTGGCACGCGCCGGCGCCGCGATCGCGATCGCCGACCTCAACCAGGCCGGGGCCCAGGCGGTCGCCGACGAGATCGCCGGCAACGGCGGGCGCGCGATCGGCGTGGCCATGGACGTCACCGACGAGGCCGCGGTCAACGCCGGGATCGAGCGCGTGGTCGCCGAACTCGGCGGCATCGACATCCTGGTGTCCAACGCCGGCATCCAGATCGTCAATCCGATCGAGAACTACGCCTTCGCCGACTGGAAGAAGATGCTCGCGATCCACCTCGACGGCGCCTTCCTGACCACCAAGGCGGCGCTGCCGCACATGTACAAGAGCAACGGTTCGGGCCAGAGCCGGGGCGGCACGGTGATCTACATGGGCTCGGTGCATTCGCACGAGGCCTCGCCGCTGAAGTCGGCCTACGTCTCCGCCAAGCACGGCCTGCTGGGCCTGTCGCGGGTGCTGGCGAAGGAAGGCGCCAAGCATGGCGTGCGCAGCCACGTGGTCTGCCCGGGCTTCGTACGCACCCCGCTGGTCGACAAGCAGATTCCCGAGCAGGCCAAGGAACTCGGCATCAGCGAGGACGAGGTGATCAAGAAAGTCATGCTCGGCAACACCGTCGACGGCGTGTTCACCACCGTCGAGGACGTCGCCCAGACCGTGCGCTTCCTCGCCGAATTCCCGAGTGCGGCCTTGACCGGTCAGAGTTTCGTCGTCAGCCATGGCTGGTATATGCAGTAAAGGTATCTGCGAAAGGCGGCATGGGCGAGCTGGTTCTCCCTCCCTGCGAAGGGGAAGGGGAGATTCGCCGTAGCCCTTGCCGCTACGCCGAACCCGCCTTCACGGCGATAACGGCGCAGGCGACGCACTATGACGACGCGCCGCAGCCACGTTTCCGAAGAGGCAACCGCAATGCCCAACAAGCGCTCCACCGGCCGCACCGTGTCCTCCCGCTCGGTGCGCGCCGCCGAACCGCCGCAGCGCGAACCCGAACGCGGTACGCCGGCCAAGCGCGACCCCAAGCCGGCCACGCCGGCCAAGCGAGATCCGCCGGCGAAGGGGCCGCCCCTCAAGGAGCCGCCCCAGCAACCGCCCGAGCAGGCGGCGGACCAGCAGGCGGCGGACCCGCGGGCGGCGTCCAGGCAGGCCGCCTCGCGCGCGGCCAAGGCCGCCGGCGAACGCATCCGCGCGCAGGCGCCGGTGTTGCCGGAAAACATCGCCCTGGTCCTGCAGGGCGGCGGCGCGCTCGGCGCCTACCAGGCCGGCGTCTACCAGGGCCTGTACGAGTCCGGGATCGCGCCGAACTGGATCGCCGGCATTTCGATCGGCGCCTTCAACACCGCGATCATCGCCGGCAATCCGCCGGACCGGCGCATGGAGGCGTTGCGCGAATTCTGGGCGACGATTTCGCAGCCGACCCTGTTCCCGGCGACCACCTTCGGCCAGGAAGCCCGCTTCGCCGACCTGGATGCCGATACCCGCGCCTGGCTCGACACCTGGGAAGCCTGGCGCGCGATCGTCGAGGGCCAGAACGGCTTCTACCGCCCGCGCCCCTGGCTCGGCCAGGATCCGTTCGCGGTGCCGGGGCCGGCGGCGGCCAGCCTGTACGACACCTCGCCGATGATCGCCACGCTCGAACGCATGGTCGACTTCGACCGCCTCAACGACGGCGGCATCCGGGTCTCGGTCGGCGCGGTCAACGTGCGCACCGGCAACCTGGAGTATTTCGACAACACCCGGATGCGCCTGGACGCCCGCCATATCCTGGCTTCGGGCGCCTTGCCGCCGGCGTTCCCGGCGATCGAGATCGACGGCGAGTTCTACTGGGACGGCGGCCTGGTCTCGAACACCCCGCTGTCGCACGTGCTGACCTCGTCGCCGCGCCGCGACACCCTGGTATTCCAGGTCGATCTGTGGAACGCGCTCGGCGACCTGCCGCAGACCCTGCTCGACGTCGCCGAGCGGCAGAAGGAAATCCAGTACTCCAGCCGCACCCGCCTGATAACCGACACCCAGCGCGTGTTCCAGCATTACCGGCGCCTGTTGCGCGAGCTGCTCGAGGAAATCCCCGAGGACGTGCGCGCGACCAACCCCTGGGCCCAGCACGCCGCCGAGCTGGCTTGCGACCGCCGCTACAGCGTGATCCACCTGATCTACCGCGACCGCGCCCGCATCGGCCATTTCAAGGACTACCAGTTCGGCCGCGTCGCCATGCGGGAACACTGGCTGTCCGGCCAGTCCGACATCGCCCGGGCCCTGGCCCATCCGGACTGGATGCAGTTGCCGAGCGGCGAATCGGCCTTCGTCACCCACGACGCCACCGCGCCCTGAGCGCGGCGGCGCAACGGAAGCCCAAGCGCAACCCAGGCGCAGGCGCATTCAGCCCTGCCGGGCCGGCCACCGAACTCAAGGATGCGCGCGGGCGGCCAAGGGTTGCCATGACTTACGCCATGCGGTGAAAAGCCGCCGCGCGGCTAGTCTGCGCGGCATCGCGACGCCGTTCGCCGCGATCCGCCATCGACGAAGGCCAGGGCAGGCGTTCGCGATGCGGACCATCCGCACCACCGGGGTCGCTGTATGCGCACGAATCTGTTCAATTCCCTGCTCGCGGCTTCCGCCGCGGTCGCATCGCCCTGCGCCTTCGGCCTGGAGATCGACGGCCGCATCGACCCGGAGGAATGGCGCGGCGCCCAGCGTATCGACGAGTTCCGCCTGACCCAGCCGCTGTCGCGCGCCGCCGCCTCGCAGCCGACCGAGGCCTGGTTGCTGGCGACTCCCGAAGGGCTCGCCGTGGCCTTCCGCAATCACCAGCCGGCCGGCGTGCCGCGCCTGCGCCAGCACACCCAGCGCGACGGCAACGCCACCGTCGACCGGGTCAATCTGTATGTCGATTTCGACGGCGACGGCCGTGCCGGCTACAACTTCACCGTGACCCTGGCCAACAGCATCGTCGACACCACCATCACCAGCGAGAACCAGTTCAACGACGACTGGGACGGCGACTGGCGCCATGCCACCAGCGAAGACGAGGGCGGCTGGTCGGCGGAGATGCTGATTCCCTGGCACATCGCGCCGATGCGCGATGCGACCGACGGCACCCGCACCCTCGGCATCGAACTCGACCGGGTCATCGCCTCGACCGGCGAGCGCACCTCATGGCCGGCGGTGCATTTCGCCGAGGCGCGCTTCCTGTCGGCGTTCAACCGCATCGAGGTGCCCGCCTACAGTCAGTCGCTGTTGGCGATCACGCCCTACGTGGTCGGAGTCGGCGACGCGGTCGGCCGCGACGGCGATTTCGATGCCGGCGCCGACCTGTTCTGGAAGCCGAGCGGCAAGTTCCAGCTCAGCGCGACCGTCAACCCGGACTTCGGCCAGGTCGAAAGCGACGAGCTGACCGTCAACTTCAGCGCCACCGAAACCTTCTTCAGCGACAAGCGCCCGTTCTTCACCGAGAACCAGGGCTTCTTCGAGGTGCCGTTCGGTTCCTACAGCAGCAACAGCCGGCTGATCTATACCCGCCGCGTCGGCGGCAAGACCGACGATGGCCTCGGCTCGGGCGACGTCACCGCCGCGCTCAAGCTCAACGGCAGCGCCGGCGGCTATAACTACGGACTGTTCGCCGCCAACGAAGGCGACGAGGTCGGCCGCGACTTTTACGCCGTGCGCGCCACCCGCGACTTCGCAGGCTTCGGCCTCGGCGCGATGGTCACCCGCGTGGATCGCCCGTTCCTGGACCGGCAGGCCGACGTTTACGAATTCGACCAGCGCTGGACGCCGAACCCGCAATGGGCGGTGCGCGGCGCGGTGGTGGCCTCGGATGTGGAGCAGGGCGGCCGGACGCAGCGCGACAGCGGCGCGCAGATCCGCATCGACTACGACATGGGCGGCGGCTGGCGCCAGCAGCTGTACGGCCTGCATCTGGGCAAAAACCTGCAGCTCAACGACTTCGGTTATCTGGAACGCAACAACTTCAACTACCTGCGCTACGACCTGGGCCGCCGCGTCACCGACCTGGCGGCCGACTCGGCCTACGCTTCGCACGACTGGCATTACGCCGCTTCGCGCCGCTACAGCGACGACGGGCTGCACATCGCCGACGCTTTCTCGATCACCCGGCGCAGCGAACTGCGCAACGGCGGCAACGAGTTCGCCGAGGCCGCACTGTGGACCTCGGGCCACGACGACCTGATCACCCGCGGCAACGGCGTGCTGCGGGTGCCCTCGCGACTGTTCCTCAACTACGAACGGCTGCTGCCGCGCCAGGACGGCAGCCCGTGGTCGCTGACGATCGAAGCCGGCTACAGCGCCGATGGCCTCGGCGGCATCGACGAAGGCGAGACCGTGCTGTATCTGGAGCCCAACTACCAGTTCAACGACCGCCTGATCCTGTTCGCCGGCGTCGAATACAGCCACGCGCCCGACTGGCTGCTGTGGCGCGGCGACAACCGCCTGGGCGCGTTCCGGGCCGACAGCCTGGTGCTCGATGCGGGCCTGCAGTGGTTCATCGACGACAAGCAGGAACTGCGCGTGCGCCTGGAAACCATCGGCCTGGACGCGCGCCTGAAGCAGGCCTACCGCGTCGACGCCGGCGGCCGCCCGCTCGCCGTGGACGAGGCGATCCCGGATTTCCGCGTGCGCAACCTGGGCTTCCAGATCCGCTACCGCTACGAACTGGCGCCGCTGTCCTACCTCTACGTGGCCTATGTGCGCGGCGGCGAGATGTACGAGGAAGGCCGGCTGGACCGCGGCGTCGGCCGCGAGTTCCGCGACGCCTTCGACCTGCGCGACAGCGAGCAGTTGCTGGTCAAGCTGTCGTACCGTTTCGAAATTTGAGCGGGGCAGGTGATTGGCTCTTGGCGTCCGGATCGTTGCGGGGCGCCGTCGGCCAGTCCTTCCTATCAACATTCGGAACGAGATGTTAGCGATCGCCGGCGACCCATCCAGCTGGCGTGCAGCGGTTCGATGGTGTTCGGGTTGAGCGATGAGCCTATCGATAGGCGACCGTATTACCGTTGCCGTTGCCGTTGCCGTTGCCGTTGCCGTGCGTGCCCAAGCGCTCGCGAAGACAATCGCAGACCTGGAGGGCGGCCCGCACGGATGCGGGCCGTTTTTCATCGGGACAAGGATGTCCCGTATGAAAAATCACCGCGTATGCATCGAACGCGCGGGCCTGTGATTCAAAACAAAGCAACTTCTTTGGTTACCTTTATTTTGTTGCTTTAGACAAAAGAAAGTAATCCGCCGCTTTAGTGGCGGAAGCTTTGGGTTTGATCTTGATCTTAATCTTGATCTATTGAACGAAAGAGGCGCCACGAGACCGCCACAGCGATGTCGCGGCTTGCGCCGCTCCTACCTGGCGATAGCGCTCGCCTCGATGGACGCACAAGCATTGGTGTGTCCGCGCGTCCCACGGTCGCCACTCACTTCGCTCGTACGGGGGGAGTGCTGCCGCGCTCGGATTTCCCGTCGCCCGCTTTGATTTTGGCTTTGGCTATTGCTGTGCGTAGGCTCGCACTGGCGAAGGTAACCGAAGACCCGGAGGGCGGCCCGCAGGGATGCGGGCCGTTTTTCATCGGGACAGGGAGGTCCCGTATGAAAAATCACCGCGGAAGCATCGCTCGTGCGGGCCCTTGATTCAAGACAAAGCATTTTTCTTTGGTTACCTTTCTTTTGTTGCTTTAGACAAAAGAAAGTAACCCGCCGCTTTAGTGGCGGAAGCTTTGGGTTTGATCTTGATCTTGATCTTCCTAAGAGAGAAGCGCCGCGAGACCGCCACAGCGATGTCGCGGCTTGCGCCGCTCCTACCCTGGCGAAGGCACGCCGCTTCGTTGAAAGGCGACGGCTTTGTCGTCGCTGCGCGTCCCTTGTCGCGACTCACGTCGCTCCTACAGGAGGCAGGTTCGCAGCTGCACGCCGATGCAGTAGTCCCAGGGTAGGAGCGGCGCAAGCCGCGACCGCGCAACTGGCGGCCATCGCGCCGCCTGCTGCAGCGATGGCCATCCCTCAATGCACCGAACCACTGCCCACCACCGCCACCGGCTTCACCCGCAGCGCCCAGATCACCCCCGCAATCAACAAGGCGATGCCGATCAGGGTCAAGGGTTCCGGCAGGCGGCCTCGCAAGAGGTAGGCGTAGCCGAGGGCGGCCATGGTTTCGAAGACGATCAACTGGCCGGCCACGGCGGTCGGCAGGCGCTGGCTGGCTTCGTTCCAGCACAGGGTGCCGACCCAGGAAGCGAACAGGCCGATCGCCACCATCAGGCCGATGAAGAAGCCCGGGCGCGGGCCGAACGGCATCGGGAACTCGCGGCCGGCCGCGCTCATGAACGCCCACAACGCGATGTAGCCGAGCAAGGCCAGCGGCAGAGTCGCCACGCCCTGCGCGGTGGCCCAGGTGCGCGGGCGGCGGCCGGGGTGGTCGCGCAGCCAGTCGGCGTTGCGCAAGGGGTACCAGGTCCAGCACGCGACCGCGCCGACCGCGAGCACCGCGCCGATGGCGTAGCGGCGCAGGTCGGCGTCGGGGTCGGCGCGCAGGGCCTGCAGTTCGACTTGGTTGACACAGACTATGCCGGTGGCGATCAGAGCCAGCGTAGGCAGCAGGCGCAGCCACGGCAGGCGGCCGTCGCGGCGTGCGTTGCGCAGGTTCGCGCAGACCGCGATCACTACCGGCAGGGTGCCGATGATCATGGTCGGCAACGGCCCGCCGGCGCGCTGGATGGCGCTGGCCAGACACAGGTAATACAGCAGGTTGCCGATCGCCGAAAGTTTCAGCGCTTCGATCCAGTCGGCGCGGCTCAGCTGGCGCAAGGCGCCGCGGTCGAACCAGGCCAGCGGCAGGGCGATCAGGCCGAAAGCGAGATAGCGCCCGACCGACTGCAAGGCCGCCGGATACTCCGGCAGCAGCAGCGGGCCGACGAAGACCAGCCCCCAGATCAGGCCGGCCGCGAGCGCGTAGAGAGTGCCTAACCACATGCGCCCAGCTTGGGCGAGGCCGGCGGCGCGGTCTTGTACCAGATTGCTATGCCGCGCTCGCGCTCAGCGACGGACTTGCTTCTGATAGCGCGCCGGGGTGATGCCGTAGCGGCGCGAAAACGCGCGGGTCAGGTGGGCCTGGTCGGTCAGGCCGGTGTCGGCGGCGATGGACGCAAGCGGGGCGCCATCGGCGAGCAGGCGCTTGGCCTGGTACAGGCGCAGCGCCATCAGCATCTGCTGCGGGGTGACGTGATATTGGGCGCGGAAGCGGCGCAGGAAATGGAAAGGGCTCAGGCCTGCGACCGCGGCCAATTCCTCCAGGGTGACGCGTTCGGCCAGATGCGCGCGCAAGTAGTCGACGACCGGGTCGAAGCGCGAGGCCGCTTCGCCGCGCAGGGGCCGCGGCATGCGGGCGTGATCGCGGAACTCCATCAGCAGGGCGAACAGCTGGCTGTCGAAGGCCAGCGGTTCGCTCGCGCTCCACAAGGCGTCGAGCCGCTCGGTGATGCGGCGGGCGCGTACGGGGTCGTGGCGCACGGCGTCGTCGAACCACCAGCCGGCTTCGCCGGTCACCGCCTCGACTACCTCGGGTTCGACATAGATCATGCGATAGCGCCAGCCGCCTTCGGTTTCGGCGCGGCCGGTGTGCAGCACGTCGGGATTCATCAGCACCAGCGAGTCCGGCGGTGCGAGGTGATCGCTGCCGCGGTAACGGAAACGCTCGACGCCCGATTCGATCGCGCCCAGGCCGAAGGCCTCGTGGGTATGCGGTTCGAAGGCATGGCGGACGATGTGCGCGCGGTACAGCTCGACGCCGGCGCGATGCGGCGGCTGCCGGAATTCGGCGGCGTCGCGGGCGTGGACGAACTGGGCTGGGACGCCTTGCATGGGGCGAGTATCGCATGGCCCCGGCGCACGGTCGGCGGCGCTGTTTCAGCCCCCGGATGCCGTCTCGCGCAAGGTCTGCAGGGCGGCCCAGGCGCGCGGCGTCAGCACCTCGAACAAGCCCTCGCGTGCGGTGCGGCGGCCGAGCACCAGCAGCGCGTGATCGCGGCTGAGCAGCCAACGCGCGTCGGCGGCCAGGGCCAGTTCGAGGAATTTCTGGTCGTCGGGATCGGCGCAGCGGGGCAGGGCGCGCATCGGCAGGGCACTGTCGTACTCGTGAAGGCGCAGCAGTTCGTCGTAGTCGCGCAGGCAATCGGCGCGCACCTCATCGGTGAGCGCGAGCTTGGGATAGGTCAACACCCGTTGCCATTCTTCGCGACAGGCCGTATCGGTGACGGCCTCGATGCGGCGCTCGCGCAAAGCGGCGAGCAACGAGGCGGTCAGCGGGTCCTTGAAAGCGAACAGGTCCAGGCAGACGTTGCTGTCGAGGACGATGCGCGGAACGGTGACGCTCATGCCCTGGCCTTCGCGGCGCGATTCAAAGATCGTCCTCGCCCGGGAACGACACTCGCAGCTCGCCGACCGAAAGCAATTCGCCCTGTTGCGGATAGCGTTTGTCGTCGCTGGAGAATTCGCGGTCGCCCGACGGGTAGGCATCCTCGGCGGTGGACGCCTGTTCGTTGCGATCCAGGCGCGCATGCCGGATCACCGGGTCGCCGTCCTGCGCGGCAAGCCGGCCGCCGTTCCAGTCGGTGACGACGCCGCCGTAGTCCCAGTCCAGGCCGCTGAAACGGATCGGCTTGCCGTTGAGGCGGGCCAGCTCGGCCAAGCGCATGCCCATACGCACGCCGTTGTCGAGGCGCCAGCGCGAGCCGGGCTCGCGCACGACCACGCTGGCCAGGCCGCGCAGTTGTTGCGAATCCTGGAAGTACAGATAAGCGCGCAACGCCGGATCCTTGGGATACAGGATCACCCCGCGGAATTCTTCGCCTTCCGCGCCCGGCAGACGATCGGAGATCTCGACCTGGTCCGCGCCGAACAGTGCGCGCAATTGCGCCGGCCCGATATCCGGCGCCAGCGCGCCCGGCAGGACGTAGTCGAGTTTGGCCGGCGGAGCGGTGCCGTGGCTTTCGGCCACGGTCGCGGTCGCGGTCGTTTGCGCGGGCGCGGCCGGTTCGGCGGGGGCAGGCGGGGCGGACGGCGTGCGCTCGCAGGCGCCGAGCAAGGCGGCGACGACCGCGACGAGGACTCTGCCCGCTGTCGCGCGCGGGGTCATTGCTTGACCTCGCGGATGTCGGCGCTGCCGATCCGCCAAGCGCGCTGTTCCTCGCTGGCGCCGTCGACGACGCTGCGGCGCAGGGTGTAGGCGCCCACGTATTTGCGCTGGCTGCCGTCGCGCTGGGTCGCGGTGATCGCGACCGGCACGTCGATATAACGCTGGCCGGCGCCGGCATCGACCCGGCCCGGCGCCATCACTTCCACCGACACCCCGGCGGTCTCGGCGAAACCGTTGGCGAATTGCTGGGCGTTCTGGCCGCTGGCGTTGCCGCCGTCGGACCACAGCGCGTGAGCGTGCGCATAGTTGCCGCCGTTGATCGCAGCGTAGTAGTCGCGTACCAGCGCGATGGCGTCCTCCGCAGTCGGTTCGCCGGCGAGCGGCGGTACGCCCAGGTCGCTGCCGGCCTCGGGCGGCGGCAAGGTGCCGTCGATGCCGGTCGCCGGCGTGCCGGCGTCGCTGCCGGGGATCGGGTTGCCGTTCTCGTCGAACAGTGGGGCGACGGGGCTGCCCTCGACCGGAGCGCCGACTTGGCCGGGCCCCGGTATCGCGGGCATCCCGGTGACGCCGCCGCGACCGGCGCCGGCCGGTGCCGGCAGGCTCTGGCCGGCGTCGCCGGCGGCGGCGCCGTCCGCGGGCTGGTCCTTGCCGCCGCAAGCGGCGAGCAGGAGAGACAGTGCAAGGGCGAGGGCCGGGGCGGCGGGGAGACGGTTCGGGCGCATGACGGGAGTCCGTAGAGGCATGGACCGCGCGCCGTTCTTGCAGGGCGCGTCGATGGCCCAGTGTATAAGCCTCTTCTCGATCGCGGCGAGATGCCGGAAGTCGGACACAGCGCAGGCTCAGCTCGCTGGACGGGCGCTGACCGGAGCGGCGAGTGTTTCCGGCGAAGCCCGGGGTTTACTGCAGCTTGACCGACAGCGAAGTGGCGGTGAGTTCCCAACTGCGGTCGACCGGGCTGCGCCGCATCCGGTACCAGCCGGTGTAGCGCCGCGATTCGCCGTCGGCGACGTCGACGCGCAAGTCCACCGGAATCTCGAGCGATTCCGGCACCGCTTCCTGGTCGAGCTGCTTCGGCGTGTCGTTCTCGATCCGCATCGAGGTGAATTGCTTGATCGAACGCAGGTCGGCTTCCTCGTTGCCGCGCGGCATGCGTTGATAGGCCCAATGCTGGTCGGCTTGTTCGCGTTTGCCGCTGCTGAGCTGCTGCAGGTACAGATGCAGCTTGTTGACCGCTTCGTTCATCGCATCCAGGCGCTGCTGGCTCAGCGCGTCGGCGCGTTTGGCGGCCGCGGCGCGGGCGCGCGCGGCGGCATCGTCGGCGACCGGCGCGGTCGTCGCATCGGCCGCCGGCGCATCGGGGTCGGTCTGGCGTTGGCAGGAACAGCCGACGAAGGTCAGCGCCAACAGGGCGGGAATCAGCAAACGCATCGGCGACGGTCCGGTCGATAGGGTAGCGCCGCCAGGTCGGGGCGGCGCTGCGATCCTAACGGCTGGCGTCGCCGATGAGCGCGCCGCGCCGACCGGCGGCAGCCACGGCGGTGCGGACGCGTCGCCGCCGCGTCCGCTTGTGACCGGGTTCGCTCCGCGCAGGGCCCGGGCGACCTCAGGCCTGGGCGTCGCGCAATTGCTGTTCGAGCCGGCTCTTGAGCGCATCGTCGATCTTGAGCTGGCGCGCCAGTTCGTCGAGGTAGGCGCGTTCCATATAGCTTTGCTCATCGGCGGCGAGCAGGCTGGCCAGATACATCTCCGCGGCGATCTCCGGGGTGGTCGCGGCGCGCGCCACTTCGGCCGGGTCGAGCGGCTTTTCCAGTTCGTCGTGCAGCCAGCGGCGCAGCTCCGGGTCGCCGTCGATGCGGGTGAACTCGCCCTCGATGGCTTCGCGTTCGCGCGCATCGATGTGGCCGTCGGCTTTCGACGCGGCGACCAGTGCCTGCAGGATCGCCTGGCTGTGTTGCTCGGCCTGCGGCGGCGGCAGGCGGTCGACGGTCTGCGGCTCGGCGGCGCCGGCATCCTGCTGCCGCTTGTATTCGCCGTAAGCCTTGTAGGCCAGCACGCCGACCGCGGCGACGCCGCCGTACAGGGCGATCTTGCCGGCGCTCTTGCGCAGCTTGCGATGGCCCAGCAGCAGACCAAGCGCGCCGCCGGCGAGCGCGCCCTTGCCGAAATCGGCGTTGAGCAGGCCGCGTTTCTCTTCGGGCTGTTCAGACCGTGCGTATTTGTCCTGTGCGTATTTGTCCTGATAGGGCACCGGCGGTTTGCCGCCGCCGAGCAGACCTTCGAGGCCGCCGGCCCCGCCCAGGCTGCTCTGTGCGGTCTTCAGCAATTGGTCGAGAAAACCCTGTGTCTTCATGCGCGGCGCTCCGTGGAATGAGGTCGTGAATCTCCGACCTGTGGGCGCCGGGCCGAGGCTTCAAGCCGAAGCGCGGCTATCGCCGACTCGAGAGCCGGCGCCGTACATCCGCGGTTGGGCGTGGCGGGCGGTCCGATGGTTCGCAGGCGAGGCTTCAGTTGCGCTGCTGCACCGCCAGGCGCAGGCCCAGGGCGATGAACACGCTGCCGGTCAGGCGCTCTTTCCAGCGCCCGCCGCCGGAGAAACGCCGGCCGATGCGGCGGCCGAAATGGCCGAAGGCGAGGCTCAGCATCACGCTGTGCGTCAGGCCGATCAACGACAGCAAGGCGCCGAGCACGAGGAACTGCAGCCAGACCATGCCGCGTTCGGGATGGACGAATTGCGGCAGGAAGGCGAGGAAGAACAAGGCGACCTTCGGGTTGAGGACTCCGGTCATCACCGAGCGCAGGTAGATGTTGTGCCCCGAGTTCGCCGCTTGCGGCGCATCGTCGGCCGAGGCCGGCGCGGGCGACGGACTGCGCCAGGCCTTGATGCCGAGCCAGATCAGATAAGCGGCGCCGGCGTACTTGATGGCCTCGAACGCCAGCGCCGAGGTCGCGAGCAGCGCCGACAGGCCGAGGCTGGCGGCGAGCGCGTGGATCAGGGTCGCGGTCTCGAGCCCGAAGGCTGCCTGCACTCCGCGCGCGGGCCCGCCGGCGGCGCTCTGGGCGATGATCCAGGCGGTGCCGGGCCCCGGAATCAGGACCAGGACCGCGGCGGCGGCGAGGTAGGCGGCGAGGGTGGCGAGATCGAACATGGCGGCGTCGTGCGGTCGCGGCGGGTGGGGCCAGTCTGCTCCGCGGCGGCGCGGGCGCCAAGCCTGCCGTTCGCTGCCGGGCGGGAAGCTGTGTTGCGTGGGCGCGCCGGCGGCGCCGATGCCCTGGGACGGGAGCGGCGCGAGCCGCGACCCAGGACCCACCGAAGAGGCCGGATCCACATGCCCGACCAAGCGGCAGTCTCCCGGGCTGTCCTTGGACATCCCGTCTTCGGTCACCGCGCTCGCGTACGTCGCTGCGGTTGTCGCGACTCGCGTCGCTCCTGTCCTCAGATCGGTTGTGGAGCGGCCGGCGGCTCGCGCAGTTTCTCGATCGCGGCGACGAAGGCGTCGGTGCCGGGCCACTGGCCGATCCGGCCGAGCTTCTTGGCGCCGCGGAACACGAAGAACGCCGGAATGCCGTGCAGGCCGAAATGCGTGCCCATGCCCGGGTCTTCGTAGACGTTGGCGTGGAGCCATTCGACATCGGGCCAGACGAAGCGCTCCGGCGCGAGCAGGATCTGGCCCTTGGCGACGTCGCAGTTCGGGCAGTCCTTGCCCCACAGGAACAGGATGCGCAGGCGGCCGTCGTCGGGCAGGGCCTCGGCCAATCCCTTCTCGCGGACCGGCCGCATCGGGAACTGCCAGAAGAAGCGCGGGTGGGCGATTTCGGCCATGGGACCATGCTACTCCGCTGCCGGAGCCGGCGCAGCCGACGATCGCGGGGTGGCTTGAGTCGGACCGGTCAGCGCCGCCGATCAATCATCGCCAACCGCTTCGGGTTGGCGATGAAAAAGGCGTTGGAGATTGCGGCGCCTCGATCCAGCGCGGCGCCTACATCGACAGCCGGTACAGCGCGCCTGGTTCGGTGCTTAGCGAGACATCGATACTGTTGGTGCTGGTGCCGACGGTCGTCCACTGACCCGTCCACAAGTCGAGTTTCTCGACCTGCGTCCACCAGCGATTGAGGCCGACCGTCGCCGAACCGGCCGATGCCGGCGAACGCCTGGAAAAAACCACCAGCGCTCGGGTATCGCTCGCGGCGCCGTATTCGCCGGCCAGCACTTGGTTCGAGGAGATCCAGCCGACCAAGTCGCCGCTGGTCACGCCCAAGGCATTATCGACGAATCCGCGATAGGCATGGTTGCTGAGCTCGCGCTGGAACTGGCGGCCGTAGCTATGCAGGTTCAATTCGTCCCCTGCGATATTCGTCGGCTCGTTATTCCAGTCCAGCAGGCCGATCTGGAAGCCGCCGCCGTTGAGGCCTCCGCTGTAGCGATGGGTGTGGCTAGCGAAATTGGCCAAGCCATTGCCGCCGAACGTATAGAACCACGAAGCGAACCAACGCAGATCGTTGAAGTTGGCGTAGTTGAAGGGGTCGGGATGATTGGCGGGGTCTGCGGTCCGCACATTCTGCAGGTAGGCTATGGATGTGCGGCCGCGGCTGCGAGCCAGGTTGGAGATGATCGACATATTCTCCGACAGCAGCAGGTCGCGCGCGGTGACGCAATTGTGCAGTGAGGGCACGAACGGATACAAATTGAAGGCCAGATAGTCGGGGCGGACCTTGTCGACGGCATCGCGCGCGTAGTTGGAGTATTTGTTGACCATCGCGGCGGTCAGACTCGGCTGTGCGATCGAGCCCGTGCTGCAATCCACGCCGTATTGAGAGGGCGTAAGCGCGCCGGCATGTTCAGTGCCGTTATAAGAGCCTTCATTGGCATGCAGCGGCAGAAGGTTGACGAAGATCTTCATGCCGTTGAGTCGGGCATCGCTCTTGACGCAGTTGGTCTGCTGCTCAAGTCGCGCAATATCCGCAATCGCGGGTTCGTCGGCGAAATGCAGTCCGGCGTAGGTGTCGCCGAATTCAGCACGCAGCGGAGCGATCAGCGGGTCGACGCGCCTGGTGGTGTAAGACGCGCAGTCCTTGGCACCGTGTGGGCCTCGGGTGCTGTACCAGTCGAATCCTTCATAGGTATAGAAAGTTAGGCCACGGTCCTTGATCGGGCCGCCGATCAACCGGGCGATGGCCAGCGTGTCGGTCGGCGGTAACAGGAAGCGGGTGACGCCGAGATCTGCCAGCGCATTCACGGCCTTGCGTGCCTGAACGGGGTCGTTTTTATAACAACCGCTGGTGGCCGGCGTTTCGTAACACATCTCGGCGGTCATGAAAGCGAAGGTGCCGTCGACAAATTCGGAGGCATGGGCCGACGGCAGGGGCAGCGTAGCCGACAACATCAGCAAAGGAAGGGCGAGTCGCATCATGTGAATACACTATCCATAGGTCGAGGGATGCGCCTGGATCAACAGGCGATGAAGTGGCCGCGTATGCAAAGCACAATCATGCTGCATGGGCGGACCGCCGGGTGGAGGCGGCGGTGCAGTCATTGAACCACTAACTCATCGCAGCGGATGCGTCAGCTCGATATCCGACTATCGGCAGCATTTGTCTAAAGTGTGCCTCGACCGGGGGGCGCGAATGAATCGGTATGAGAGAAATAATGTGAATTCGCTCGTTGGAGTAGGCATTACTGCGCGACCAGGGCGATGCCGTTTTTGCGGAACGATTGCAGCACCGCGTCGTAGATGTCGGAGGCGACGTTGTGCTGGCCGTTTTCGGGGTCGTTGATCCAGAAGTGGCCGTCGAGCTGGATGCCCTTGTCGTTGACGCCGGTAACGTACATGTGCGGCGGCGGTTGCTGCAGCACGCGGTCCTGGGCGTTCATCGCTTCCAGGAACAGCACGCGTGCGGCCTGAGTGTCGGTGTCGCCCTTGACGAGTACGCCGCAGACCAGGCGCAGATTGCGGTCGGACCAGGATTGGTTGACGATGACGTTGCTGGTCAGGCTGTCGTTGGGCACGATCGCCTCGACGCCGTCGCGGGTGCGGATCATGGTGTAGCGCACGGTCATGCGGGTGACCCGGCCGACGACGTTGTTGGTGGCGATGTTGTCGCCGACCCGCACCGACTGCTCGAACAACACGATCAGGCCGCTGATGTAGCTCGCCGCGAGCCGCTGCAGGCCGAGCCCCAGGCCGATGCCGAGCGCGCCGCTGAACGCCGCCAGCGCGGTCAGGTTGATGCCGCTGATCGAGAAGATCAGCGCCAGCGCGGCGATCCACATCAGCACGCTGAAGATGCGCGACAGGGCGAGGACGAAGTTGGGCTGCAGGGTGCGGTTGCGCCGCAGCAGATTGCCGATGGCCTTGTCGCCCCACAGCGCGACGATCACGATCACCACGCCGGCGGTGAGGCCGTCGAGGATGTGGCGGGTGGTCAGGCTGAAGCCGAGGACGCTCCACTGCGCGGCGAAGAACTCGCCGATCAGCGGGTTGCGGGTGCCGAAGATCTGCAGCACCAGATAGATCCACAACAGCACCGTGACCACGCGCAGCATGAAGCGCAGAGTCGCGGTCGGCCGGAACAGCAGTTCGACGGTCGCGCCGAACACGCGCAGGACGCAGAACAGCGCGATCAGGGTCGCGCCGAGTTCGATCAGCGGGTTGTCGAACAGATCGATCAGGCCGAACAGCGACAGCAACGCCAGGGTCAGCAGCGGCGTGGCGAGGTAGTCGAGCAGGGTCAGCCAGACGAAGCGGTGCTTGAGCCGCGGCCGGACCCGGCGCGTGATCAGCGCCGAGGCCAGCACGCTGCCAAGCACCAGCGTTACGGTGATCAACAGATCGGTGGGGTTGGAAACGACCGTCAACGCATCGGAGACGATCTTCATCATCTCCGGGTCGGTTTCCAGCGACGGCGGCGCGTGGGCGGTCGGGGCGGCGGTCATGGGCGGCGGATGCGTTTCAGTCCTTGGGTTCCCTGAGTTTCGGGTCGCGCCGGCACTGGGCGAGCGGTTTGCTCTGCGCCGAGGCGATCCGCAGCACGGTCATGGTTTTGCGATCCGCCTTGACCTTCATGCAGGCGCAGCCGTAACCATAGCTGGCGCCGTTGGTGTGGACGAAATCCTTCTCGGCGAACTCGGGCCAATCGCCGTCGGCCTGGTGGCCGCCTTGCAGCGCGATCGTCCAGCTGCCGTCGCGATCCTCGAGCCAGGCGTTGGCCGGGGTCGGGTTGATGAACCAGCCGCAGCGGTTCTGCAGGGCGGTGCGCGATGCCGGCGTGGCGCCGGCGGCCACGGCGAGCATGGGCAGCAGGGCGAACACGGCGACCAGGCAGGCCGGCCCCGCGGCGTGGCCCGGGGTACTGCGACGATCGAACGGCGAAGTCGTGAGCATGGTGGCGCTCCTTTTTACGATGGTAACGAGGCGGCGCGGCGCTTGTGAGCGCCGCTGTGAGCGCCGCCGCGGCGGAGCGGCGGGACCGCACCGCCGCGATTGTCCGGCCTCAGGGCGTGACGTCGGCGGGAAAGGCGCGACCGAACTCCAGCAGGCGCGCCCGCGGGTGGCGGCCCAGCCACTCGTCGAGCACCCCGCGCAGCCAGGCTTCGTCCGTCGCGGCGATGCCGAGCTGGAAGCGCGTGTGCGCGGCGGGTGCTTGCGGGTGTTCGTGATCTTGCTCGCCTTCGGAGCAGGTCCGGCAGAGGTAGCGCACCGTGTGGGTCCAGTCCTCGACCTGGCCCGCACTCTCGCCGTCGCCCTCGCGCACGCCCTCGACCAAGGCGGCCAGGGTGTCGGGCGCCTCGGTCTCGATCAGTGCCTCGAAGGTGGCATACGCCGAGGCCTGCCACAGCCCGAGGGCGTTGAACACCGGGTATTCGTGGCCTTCGACCTTGCGCGTACCTTGCACCGAGCCGTCGTGCAGGACGATGTCGCGGTAGCGATGACCGCTGCCCGGCAGCGGCACGTTGAGGATGCGCGCCCGCGTCGGGTCGATGCGCTCGGCCCAGACCACCTCGCCGCTGTCGCCAGGGTCGAGCCGGACACCGATCGCGCCGAGTTGCGCGTCGATCGGGCCGTCGCCGTCCGGCAGGGCCAGGCCGTAGCGGCGCCAAGCCTCGCGGGCGCTGTTCCAGTCGCGCAACGCGGTCGCGGCGATGCAACAGGCGCCGCGGTGGTCGCCCTGGCGTTCCAGCGCGGCGCGGTTGGCCTGCAGCGACTCGGCCCACTCGCCGCGGTACTTGTGCGCCAGGCCGAGGTTGAACCAGGGCGCGGCCCAGGTCGGATCGGCCTGGGCCGCGCGTCGGTACCAATGCAGCTCGCGCTCGCCGCCGCGATGGACCAGGCGTTGCGCGTACCGGTTGAGGATCTCGGAGCGTTCGCGGGCGCTGCGGTGGTCGCTGTCGTGCTGGGGCATGTTCGCGGTTCGGGTCTGTGGACCGCGAACGTTAGCAGCCCGGGCCCTGCTCAGTCCTCCTCGTGCTTGGGTTTGTAGGCCTCCATGAGTTTCTGCTGGACGTTGCCGGGGACCGGCTCGTAGTGGCTGAAGTCGAGCGAGTAGCGACCGCGTCCGGCGGTCACCGACTTGAGCTCGGCGGCGTAGCCTTCCAGCTCCGACAACGGAACCTGCGCGCGCACGACGATCTCGCCGCCGCGAACGCTGTCGGTGCCGTTGATGCGCGCGCGCTTGCTGGCCAGTCCGCCGCTGATGTCGCCCATGTGCTGTTCAGGCGCGTTGACCTCCAGGTCGACGATCGGCTCCAGCACCTGCGGGCGGGCCTTGGCGATCGCATCGAGGAAGGCCTTCTTGCCGGCGGCGACGAAGGCGACTTCCTTGCTGTCGACGGTGTGGTATTTGCCGTCGTAGACGATCACCCGCACGTCCTGGATCGGATAGCCGGCCAGCGCGCCGTCGTGCAGCACCTGGCGCACGCCTTTCTCGACTGCCGGCAGAAACTGGCCGGGGATGGTGCCGCCCTTGACCTCGTCGACGAACTCGAAGCCGCCGCCGCGCGGCAGCGGCTCCACCCGCAGGAACACCTCGCCGAACTGGCCGGCCCCGCCGGTCTGTTTCTTGTGGCGATGGTGGCCCTCGGCCTTGCCGCTGACGGTCTCGCGATAGGCGATGCGCGGCGGCCGCGCGGTGACTTCGACCCCGTACTTGTCCTTGAGCCGGTCGATGTTGATGCGCAGGTGCAGGTCGGACAGTCCGCGGATCACGGTCTCGTTGGTCTCCGCCTCGTGTTCGACCTGGAAACAGGGGTCCTCCTCGGACAGCTTGTGCAGGGCGGTGGCGAGCTTCTGCTCCTGGCCCTTGCTCGCCGCCTCGACCGCGAGGCCGAACATCGGCCGCGGGAAGTTCAGCGGCGCGAGGTGGATCTGGTCCTCGTCGTGGCTGTCGTGCAGGACCGCATCGAAATGCAGGTCCTCGACCTTGGCCACGCCGGCGATGTCGCCGGGGATCGCCTGGTCGACTTCGACGTGTTCCTTGCCCTTGAGCTTGAACAGATGGCCGACCTTGAACGGCTTCTTGCCGTCGTCGACGAACAGTTGGGTGTCCTTGCGCACCGTGCCCTGGTAGACGCGGAACACGCCGAGCTTTCCGACGAAGGGGTCGTTGACGATCTTGAACACGTCGGCGATCACGTGCGCGTTCGGGTCGGGCGTGGCGACGATGGGCTGGGCGTCCTCGCCGACCCCTTTGACGAACGGCGGCGGATTGGCTTCGCCGGGATGCGGAAACAGGCGTTCGGCGACGTCGAGCAGTTCCTTCACGCCGACTCCGCTGCGCGCCGAGCAGAACAACACCGGCACCAGATGCCCTTCGCGCAGGCATTGCTCGAAGGCGTCGTGCAGCTCGTCGCCGGACAGGCCGCCTTCGCCGAGGTCGAGGTAGTGCTCCATCACCGTTTCGTTGACCTCGACCACCTGGTCGATGATCTTCTGATGCCAGTCGGCGACCGGGCCGAGATCGCTGTCGCCGGCGCCGTTGCCGCCGGGAGTGGCAAAACAATCGACGACCGCCTTGCCGCCGTCGGCGGGCAGGTTGAGCGGCAGGCATTCGGGGCCGAAGCTTTCGCGGATCGCTTCCAGCACTGCGCCCGGGTCGGCTCCGTCGTGATCGATCTTGTTGACCACCAGTACCCGGCACAGCCGGCGCGCCTTGGCGTGTTCCATCATCCGGCGGGTGCCGTACTCGACCCCGCTGTCGGCATCGACCACCACCGCGACGGTCTCGACCGCGGCCAGCGCCGACAGGGTCGGGCCACGGAAGTCGGGATAGCCGGGGGTATCGATCAGGTTGACGTGGATGCCTGCGTGATCGGTGCTGGCGATGGCGGCGTCGAGCGAATGGCCGCGTTGTTTCTCGATCGGATCGAAATCCGACACCGTGGTGCCGCGTTCGATGCTGCCTGCCGTCTGGACTGCGCCGCCGGCCTGCAGCAGGGCTTCGAAGAGCGTGGTTTTGCCGGCGCCGGGGTGGCCTGCCAAGGCCACGTTGCGAATGGATTGAGTGCTGTAGGACATGAGCGGACTTCTCCCTGAGGCTAGGGTGGGAAGGCCGTCATGGCTGTCCGCGCTGCGCGCCCGAGCGCGGCGCTCGGCGGGCGGTCATGGCGGGTTGCTGCCGGCGGGGGCCGGGATCACAGCCTCCCGCAGGCGAGGGGGTGGGTCAAGCCTGGAGCGGCGAAGCGTGCACGGCTTGGCGTTTGCGCGTGTTGCGGCGCCGCATGCGAGGCTTGAGGAGTGAGGAGTGAGGGAGATCAGGTGCACTGTGTTCCGCTCACTCCTCACTTTTCCCTAGTCGACCTTTGTCTCGCCGGTAACGTTCCACCGGTTACCCTGGCCGCCCCTCATCGTTGGAGAACGGCACCATGGGTATCTCGCGCCACGCCACCGCTCACTGGGAAGGCGATCTGAAAAGCGGCCAGGGCCGCCTGAGCACGCCGCAGAGCGGTTTGCTCGCCGACACCCGCTACGGTTTCAACAGCCGCTTCGGCGACGAGAAGGGCACCAACCCCGAAGAGTTGATCGCCGCTGCCCATGCCGGCTGCTTCACCATGGCGCTGTCGGCCAAGCTGACCGAGGCCGGGCATCCGCCGGCCAAGCTCGACACCCGCGCCGAAGTCGATCTGTCGATGGAAGGCGGACCGTCTCTGTCGCAGATCCGCCTCAAGCTCACCGCCGAGGTGCCCGGCATCGATGCGGCCAAGTTCCAGGCCATCGCCGAGGACGCCAAGGCCAATTGCCCGGTGTCGAAGGCGCTGAGCGCGGTGCCGGTCAGCCTGGAAGCGAAACTGGTCTGAACCGGGCGGCGTTCCCGCGTCGGCGGGCGACGGACCGGCCTCGTAGCAACGCGCCGGGAGGCGGTCCGTCGTTCGACGCGGTCGCCGTCCCGGTACTCCTCCAGCCTCTCGCTCTTCCCGCGGGCCTCGCTCTTCCCGTGGGGGAGGGGGCTTCATGTCGATCGATCCCTGCCCGCCGCCCATGACGCCACCCGCCCGCATCCGTCATGCCCTGCTGATCCATGGGGCCGGCGCCGGCGGCTGGGAGTGGAACCGCTGGCAGGAGGTGCTGCGCGCGCGCGGGCTGGTCACGGCGGCGCCGGACCTGCGGCCGGCGCCGGAAGGCCTGGCCGCGACCACGTTAGAGTACTACCGGCGCCAGGTCCGCGCCGAACTGGAAGCTTTGCCGCGACCGCGCGCGGCGATCGGCGCCAGCCTCGGCGGCCTGCTGGCCTGGCTGTGCGCCGACCTGGCCGACGCGGCGGTGCTGATCAACCCGTTGCC
>NZ_JBPKJP010000064.1:0-25029 GCF_051217035.1 Lysobacter sp. 1R34A | reverse complement strand
CGGCGGGCCGCATTGCGCTGCCGGCGCTGCTGCCGCTGTTCGTCGGCGTGCCCGCGGACGGGCGAGCGGCGCCGCCGCTGGACGGATACAGCCGCAGACGCTGGCCGGGATACAGAGTGTAAGGCGGCGACAGGCCGTTCCAGGCGGCGAGATCGGCCACCTGGATGCCGTTGTTGGTGGCGATGCGGTACAGGCCTTCGCCGCGCTGCACGACCACCGTGGCGCCGGGCTTGGGCCTGGAAGGACGCGGAGGCGCCGGACGCGAGGAGGGGCGCGAGGGGCCGCGGCTGGAATGACCGCGCGAGGGTTCGCGGACCACGGTGCTCGAACAGCCGATCAGGGCAAGCGCGGCCAGAACGCAGGCGGCCATCGCCAGGGTCGGGGTCCGGGTCGTCTCGATCATGCGCATCCTCGTGCAGCGTCCATGTTCCGGTGTTTCGTCATTGCCGGTTCGCAGCGATCTCAGCGGCCTCAGCCCTGCTGCGAGCGCCATATCAGCCAGACTACGGCGACCGCGATGATGGCCGTGGCAATCCAGCCGATCGGCTCGATGTAGCGTCGCAAGGTCGCCTCGGCGCGTTCGCCGCCGATGCGGATCGCCAGCGCCAGCAGGAACACGCGCTTGCCGCGGCCGATCAACATGCTCAGCACGTATTGCAGCATAGGCACGCCGACGATACCCGACGCCCAGGTGAACACCTTCATCGGGATCGGCATGAAACCGCCGAGCACCAGGAAGGTGAACACCGCCCACGGCGACTCGGCCATCTTGGCCTGGACGGTGGCGATGCCGGACTCGATGCTGGTCAGCATGCCCATCGCCGCGAACACTGGCTTGAGCGCCTCGAAGGCGTAATGGCCGAGGGCATAGCCGACCAGGGCGCCGGCCATCGAGCCGATCAGGCTCAAGGTGGCGAACCAGAACGCGCGCCGCGGCGCGCCCACGCACATCGGCGCCAGCATCACCTCGGGCATGATCGGGAAAATGATGGCTTCCACGAAGCTCAAGCCGGTGAGATAGGCCGGCGCGTGGCGATGCCGGGCCCAGGTCAACGCGCGCTCGTAGAGCGGTCCGAAGATCTTCAAAAGCGAACCCCTGTCGGGTGTGGTGTCAGTCGATCATGCCCGACAGCAATGGCACGAAGACCACCGGCGCGAGCGTGTGTTGGCTGATGTTGCCGTCGGCGTCCTTGCGCAGCTTCAACAACGACTGCGACGAGGACGCGCCGACCGGCGCGATCAGGGTGCCGCCGACCGCGAGCTGGTCGGTCAGCGCGTCGACCAGCGCCGGCGCGGCCGCGGTGACGATGATCGCGTCGAAGGGACCATTTTCGGGCCAACCGATGCGGCCGTCATCGTGCTTGCTGCGCACGTTGAGACCGAGTTGGCGGAAACGCTTGCGCGCGGTGCGCAACAACTCGCCGATGCGTTCGACGGTATGCACTTCAAGGCCGAGCGCGGCCAGGATCGCGGCCTGGTAGCCCGAGCCGGTGCCGATCTCGAGCACTCTGCCGGGGATGCCGTCTTCGAGCAGGGCCTCGGTCATCTTGGCCACCACCCAGGGCTGGGAAATGGTCTGGCCGTGGCCGATCGGCAAGGCGGTGTCTTCGTAGGCGCGCATCGCCAGCGCTTCGTCGACGAACAGGTGGCGCGGCACGGTGCGCACCGCGTTGAGCACGCGCTCGTCGCGGATGCCGGCTTCGCGCAGGCGCTCGACCAGGCGGTCGCGCACGCGCTGCGAGGTCAGGCCGCTGCCGATCGCCTCGGGCTGCAGGCGCATGCGCTGGATCATGCGACCGACTCCGGCGCACGCGGCTCCGGCTGTGCGAGCGCATCGGCCAGGCCGCCGACCCAGCTGGCGACCTGGTCGAGGGCCTGGTAGCGGGTCAGGTCGACATGGATCGGGGTGATCGAGATGTTGCCGGTGCGCACCGCATTGAAGTCGGTGCCCGGGCCGGCGTCCTGCTCGGCGCCGGCCGCGCCGATCCACCACCACTGGCGGCCGCGCGGGTCCTGTTGCGGAGTACAGGCCTCGGCGCGATGGCGATTGCCCAGGCGGGTGACTTCGAAGCCGGCGATCTCGCCCCAGGGCAGGTCGGGCACGTTGACGTTGAGGATGGTGTCGGCCGGCAGCGGGTCGGTGCGCAGGCGGGCGATGATCTCCACCGCCGCGCGCGCCGCGGTCTCGTAGTGGCGGCCGACGTGGTCGGCCGTCGCCAGCGACATCGCCACCGCGGGCAGGCCGAGAAAACGGCCTTCCATCGCCGCGGCGACGGTGCCGGAATAGATCACGTCGTCGCCGAGGTTGGCGGTGTTGTTGATGCCGGACACCACGATGTCGGGCTCGACTTCGAGCATGCCGGTAATCGCCACGTGCACGCAGTCGGTCGGCGTGCCGTACACGCGCCAGGTCGATTCGTCGAGCTTGTGCACGCGCACCGGCATGTCCAGAGTCAGCGAATTGCTGGCGCCCGAGCGGTCGCGATCGGGAGCAACCACGAGCACCTCGTGACCTGCTTCGCGCAGCCCCTGGGCGAGGATGCGAATGCCGGGTGCGTCGACGCCGTCGTCGTTGCTGACCAATACGCGCATGAGGATTCCGCAATCAAAGGCAGGATGATACCCGATCTGGCCGGGGCGTTCGGAGCGGCGGCGGGCGTTAAGATGGGCTCCGTACCGACTGAATGCAGGCAAGGCATGCAGTATTGGGAGCATATCGATCGCGTGTTGCGCGCCCCGTCGCTCGACGAGGTGAAATCGGCCACGTCCGCCTATACCAGGGCGCTTGGGTTTCAGCATCATGGCTACGCGATGAAACTGCAGGAACCGACGCTGCAGCCCGGCCTCGGCAGCGGGCCGTCGGACGACTTCTTTTTCTTCGAGGATTTCGCCAGCGACTGGTCCAAGACCTACCCCGGCCTCGCCTCGACCCAGGCCGAGCGGTCCGACCCACGCATCATCCAGGCCCGCGAAGGCCTGCCGGCGGCGTCGTGGAACTGTCGCGGCCAGACCAGTTACGAGCTCGGCGCGCGGGTCTACCTGCGGCAACGCGCGCGGCGCACGCTCGAGATCGCCGGCGAGCACGGCCTGCGCGGCGGCATCACCGTGCCGAGCTGGTCGCAAGGCATGCGCTGGGCGTTCATGACCTTCACCCACACCGCGGTCGTCGACCCGCGCGAGATGGTCCCGACTGTGGCCTCGGCGGTGTATTTCGTCAGCTGCATGCAGGCCAGCCTCGACCGGCTGATGCGGCTGCGACAGCCCCTGCCGACGATCAGCGAACGCGAGCGCGAAGTGCTGCGCTGGTCGGCGGTCGGCAAGACCTCGTGGGAGATCTCGGTGATCCTGCGGATCAGCGAGCGCACGGTGAACTTCCACCTGCAGCAGACCGCGCGCAAGCTCGGCGTCAAGGGCCGCCGCGCCGCCTGCGCGCGTGCGGTGGCGCTGGGGCTGATCTTCCTGTAATCCGCCTCGTCGCCGCTGCGGCGGCCGCCGCCCCGCTCGATCCGGCGGCGATTCCCCCTCCGGATCATGCCGGCGGCGACGCGCCGGCCCCGCTCGGCCCTCACCTGTCTGTTCTTACAGGCCGCCCCGCGCCGGCGCTGCCGCCCATGCTGAACTGGACACACGCGGTGTTCGCCGACGCATGCGCGCCGCACGGCGCGAGGGGACTTCGCGGCGCGCACCGCTGCTTGGTTTTTCCCCGGTGACGGCCCGATACCGACGGGTCGCAGGTCCCAAGGATGGGCCGGGGCTTTTATGCTGTGGCCATGACGCCCCCACCCGACCGTCCCGAAGACGACGACAGCGACGACGCAGCCCTGTTCCGAGCCGCGATCGGCGAAGTCCGCCGCCTGCCCGACGCGCCGCTGCCGCCGACCTCGCCGAAGCCGCGGCCGCGCGCGCGGATGGCCGAACGCGACGAGGCCGAGGCCCGCGACGAGTTCCGTCACGCGCTGGAAGAAAACCTGCTCGAAGCCGGCGATGCCCTGAGCTATCGCCGCGACGAGCTGCCGCCGCGGGTGTTCGCGAAGCTCAAGCGCGGCGAGATCTCGGCCCAGGAAGAGCTGGACCTGCACGGCAGCCCGGTGCGCGAGGCCGAGGCGCTGCTGCGCGCGTTTCTCAACGACGCCCGCGAACACGGCGTGGGCTGCGTGCGGGTGATCCACGGCAAGGGCCGCGGCGGCGGCAACGACTACATCGACAGCCGCGGCCTGCCGGTGCTCAAGAACCTGGTCGACCGGATGCTGCGCCAGCGTGCAGACACCCTGGCCTTCCACTCGGCGCCGCCCGCGCAGGGCGGCACCGGAGCGGTGCTGGTGCTGCTGGCGCCGCGCAAACGGCGCTAGCCGCGAGCCGGGCCTGGCGGCCGGGACCTGCCGGCGGCGTCACTCTTGCTGTTGCGAGGCGATCCGGCTGCGATCCGGCGGATTGATCCAGACCACTTCGATGCCGCGACGCTTGGCGACGCGTTCGACCGCGCTGACGTAGCGCTCGTCGCGCGACATGCCGGCGATGGCGTGTTTGGACACCGACGGCTCGGCGTAACTGGTCTTGGTGTGGGTCCCGGCGCACGCCGCCAGGCCCAGCACCGACAACGACAGGACGGCAATACGCGAGATAGCGTTCATGACCCGGCTCCCTGACGCGGTGGAGTCCGGCGGCGGCTTGGCGCCGCCGAACGGCAACCGGCACCTGCCGGCTGTCCCCTTCGGCTTATACGCCGGCCGGAATCGTGAACCAGTGCCGCCGCACCGCATCCGACGAACGGTCGCTCTGGACGGCCGAAAGCGGCGAAAACGCCGGCGAATTCGCGATTCCGGGCCAGTCGCCGCCGGCGCTCCCGAGAATTGCGCGAGCGCCGCGTCGTGCGCAGGCCGGGCTCAGCCCGGGCCGGAACGGATCTCGCCGAGTTCGGCCAGGACCACGGTGGCGTAAGCGCCGGCCGGTAGAGCGAAGGACACTTCCAGCGCGCCGTCGTCGAGCCAGCGCCAGGCCAGCCCGTCCGGGCGCAGGCGCAGCGCGCGGCGTTCCTGATCGAGCCCGGCCGCTTCCAGGCCCGCCCGCAAGGCCGTGGCCTGCTCGCCTTCTAGCGCGGCCAGCTCCAGCGCCCGCACCTGGTCGGTGCTGCGCAGTGCGCCGCGCCCCCACAAGGGACCGCTGGGGTGGATGTCGAAAGCCGCCAGGCGTTGCGCGAGCGTCTCGCTCCAGGCTTCGGGGCCGAACACGCTGCGGCTGCCGGCCAGCGCCCAGACCTCGCCGGTCAGCGGCGCGCCGTCGCGCAGGCCGTCCCAGCTGCCGTCGGCCACGCGCACCGCGAGGGCGCGGTTGAACAGTTCCGAGCGCGCCGCCGACAGCAACAGGCTGCGCTGTTCGCGGCGGACCCGGCGCCCGGCGAACATCGCCAGCGCGTTGGCGACGTTGTCGCCGTCGCGGCCGAAGCGTTGTTCGCCGAAGTAGTTGGGCACGCCGCGCGCGGCGATCTGCGCCAGGCGTGCGTCGATCGCTTCGCGCTCGCCCTCGATCTCGCGCAGGGTCAGCACGAAACGATTGCCTGCCAAGGCGCCGCGCGGCAGCTTCTTCGCGTGCCACTGGCTGTCGAGCACGCGCAGCTCGTCGTCCTGCAAGCCGGCCAAGTCCGGCGCGATGCGCTTGGGCAGGTGCACGCTGAAGCGCTGCACGGTCACCGCATGCCGGTCCTTGAGCCCGGCATAGCCGATGCCGACCTCGCCGATGCCGGCCCAGGCGGCGATGCGCTTGGCCGCGAAGGCGGTGTTCATGCCGCGCTTTTCCACCGTCAGCAGCAGATGCTCGCCGCTGCCGCTGGCGGCGAAGCCGGGCAGTTCCTCGACCCGGAAGTCTTCGGACGAGGTGCGGATGCGCGCGCCGAGCACGGCCGCGCCGTGGGCGCGCGCGAGCGCGGGTTCCTGCGTGTCGGCGGCCCGTTCGGCAGGCGCCTGTGCGATGCCGTCCCGCGACTCCTCGCTCATGCCGGCACCAGCAGGCAGACCGCCATCGCCGCGATGCCTTCGCGGCGACCGGTGAAGCCGAGCTGTTCGCTGGTGGTGGCCTTGACGCTGATCGCGTCGAGCTCGACGCCGAGATCGGCGGCCAGCGCCTCGCGCATCGCCTGCGCATGCGGGCCGACCTTCGGACGCTCGCAGACCACGGTGACGTCGGCGTTGCCGAGCTTGTAGCCGCGTTCGGCGATCAGCACCCGGCAATGGCGCAGGAACTGGCGGCTGTCGGCATCGCGCCAGCGCTCGTCGCTGGGCGGGAAATGCTGGCCGATGTCGCCGAGCGCGAGCGCGCCGAGCAGCGCATCGCACAGCGCATGGATGACCACGTCGCCGTCGGAATGCGCGACCACGCCGCGGTCGTGCGGCACCCGCACCCCGCCGAGCATGATGTGGTCGCCGTCGCCGAATGCGTGGACGTCGTAGCCTTGGCCGATGCGATTGTTCATGAGGGACCTGCGGTAAAGGGGTGAGCGAAGAAGAGTGAGGAGTGAGTTGAAGCGGGAGCCGGAGCGTCGGGCGCCAGCATGCCGCGCCTTCGCTCACTCCTCACTCGTCACAGAAGGAGTGAGCGAAGAGGACTCAGGAGTGAGCGGAAGCTGGAGCCGAGCGTTGCGCCAGCATGCTGCGCTTTCGCTCGCTGCTCCCTCCTCACCCCGATCTCCTCAGATGTTGTTTAACAGGTATTCCGCCAACGCCAGATCCGCCGGCGTGGTCACCTTGAGATTGTCTTCGCGGCCCTCGACCAGGCGCGGTCTCGCGCCCATGCGCTCCATCGCCGAGGCTTCGTCGGTGACGATCACGCCGGCCTGCGCCGCCGCCTCCAGCGCCGCGGTCAGCGCGCCGCGTCGGAACGCCTGCGGAGTGAACGCGCGCCACAGACCATCGCGCGGCTCGGTCGCGGCGATGCGGCCGTCGGCGGCGCGCTTCAGGGTGTCGCGCAGGGGCGCTCCGAGGATCGCGCCGTCGGCGCTGGCTTCGGCCGCCACGATCAGCCGGTCGAGATCGTCGCCGCGCAGGTTCGGCCGGGCCGCGTCGTGGACCAGCACCATGGCGGCGGCGCCGACCTCGTCGGGCAGCGCGCGCAAGGCGGCCAGCACCGAGTCGGCGCGTTCGCCGCCGCCGATGCAGCGCAGCACCGGCTTGCCGTGTAATTCGCTCCAGCCCGGCCACAAGCTGTCGCCGGGCGACAACGCGACCATCGCCCCCGCCACGCGCGGGTGCGCGAGCAGAGCCTGCAGGGCGTGCTCGATCAGCGGCTTGCCGGCGGCCTGCAGATACTGTTTCGGCGTCGGCCCGCCGAAGCGCTGGCCGCGGCCGGCGGCGGGAATCACGGCCCAGATCATGCGTCGTATTCCTCGAAAAAACCCTGGCGCGAAAGCGTCGCCGCGTTCATCGCCTCAATGCGCCGGCCGCTCGCGCACCGGGGCTGGCGGCTCGGACGGCGCCGGGGACGGCAACGTGCCGGGCGCCGGCGGCGGCAATTCGCTCGGCGGTTCGTCGACCTGTTCTTCCAGGGTCGATTCGTCCGGCGCGGCCTGCTCGCCCGGCGCGGCGCCGTTCTGCACCGCGCTGACCGCCGCGGCCGCATTCGCCCCCGGCGCCTGCGGCCTGGCCTCGACCACGCGGTAGAAGGTCTCGCCGGGCTTGATCATGCCCAGTTCGCTGCGCGCGCGTTCCTCGACCGCGGCCTCGCCGGACTTGAGGTCCTCGACTTCGGCCGCGAGCGCGTCGTTGCGTTGCTGCAGCCCCTGGTTCTCGCGGATCTGGCCGTCGACCTGGGCCTGCAGCGCGGCGACGCTGCCGCCGCTGCCGCCGCCGGCCCACCACAGCCGATACTGCAGAAAAGCGAGCAGCGCCAGCAGCGCCAGTACCAGCACGCTCAGCCAGCGCTTGCCCGTCTTCTCGACCATCGCGACTCAGCCGCGCTCAGCGACGCAGCGACACGAACGCATCGCGGCCAGCGTACTTCGCCGCGGCGCCGAGCTGCTCTTCGATGCGCAGCAACTGGTTGTACTTGGCGACGCGGTCGCTGCGGCACAGCGAGCCGGTCTTGATCTGGGTGGCGGTGGTCGCCACCGAGATGTCGGCGATGGTGGTGTCCTCGGTTTCGCCCGAACGGTGCGAGACCACGGCCGCGTACTTGGCCGCGTCGGCCATCGCGATCGCTTCCAGAGTCTCGGTCAGGGTGCCGATCTGGTTGACCTTGATCAGGATCGAGTTGGCCACGCCCTTGTCGATGCCTTCCTTGAAGATCTTCGGGTTGGTCACGAACAGGTCGTCGCCGACCAACTGCACCTTGTTGCCGAGCTTGTCGGTCAGCAGCTTCCAGCCGGCCCAGTCGTCCTCGGCCATGCCGTCTTCGATGGTCACGATCGGGTATTGCGCGGCCCAGCCGGCCAGGAAGTCGACGAACTGCTCGCTGGTCAGGCGCTTGCCTTCGCCGACGAGGTGGTACTTGCCGTTGTCGTAGAACTCGGTGGAGGCGACGTCCAGGCCCAGCAGGATGTCTTCGCCGGCCTTGTAGCCGGCCTTGCCGATCGCTTCGAGAATGGTTTCCAGCGCTTCTTCGTTGCTGCGCAGGTCGGGGGCGAAACCGCCCTCGTCGCCGACCGCGGTGCTCAGGCCGCGGCCCTTGAGCACCGACTTCAACGCATGGAACACCTCGGCGCCGGCGCGCAGCGCCTCGGCGAAGGTCGGCACCCCCACCGGCAGGATCATGAATTCTTGCAGGTCGACGTTGTTGTCGGCATGCGCGCCGCCGTTGATGATGTTCATCATCGGCACCGGCAGCACCGCGGCGCGATCGCCGGCGATGTGCTTCCACAACGGCAGCTTGCGCGAAGCGGCGACCGCATGCGCATTGGCCATGGAAACGCCGAGCAAAGCGTTGGCGCCCAGGCGGCCTTTGTTCTCGGTGCCGTCGAGATCGATCATGCGGCGGTCGAGGCCGGCCTGGTCGGTCGCGTCGAGACCCTTGAGCGCCTGGGCGATGGTGGTGTTGACGTTCTCGACGGCCTTGCGCACGCCCTTGCCGAGGTAACGCGTCTTGTCGCCGTCGCGCAGTTCGACCGCTTCCTTGCTGCCGGTCGAGGCGCCGGAGGGGACCAGGGCGCGGCCGAAGCTGCCGTCGGCCAGGGTGACCTCGGCTTCCAGGGTCGGGTTGCCTCGGCTGTCGAGGATTTCGCGGGCGTGGATCTGGGTGATCGTGCTCATGTCGGAGGCGTTGGAGTTCAGTGGGAAAGGGGTCGGGACGAACGATAGCCGAGTTCGCGGCCGGCCCGGGTGGGCGCCGTCGAAATTGGCGACATTCGGTAGCGGATCGAATCGGCCCGCAGCGGCGCGGACACCGCGCGGGCGGAGCCGCGAGACGACTCAGGCCGGGCCGGGGGGCACCGGGCGGGATGCGGACCGGAATGCGGACGTGAGCGCGGGCGGCACGAGGGACGTCCCGGCCCGGCGGCGGCCGCCTGGCGGCCGGGCTCACACCGCAACGCGGGCGGCATCAGAAATCTTGTTCCAAAAAGCCGTTCTTCTTGGTGATGCGATCCAGCTCGACCATGGTCTCGAGCAGCGCGCGCATCTTCGGCAGCGGCACCGCGTTGGGGCCGTCGGACAGGGCTTCCTCGGGGCGCGGGTGGGTTTCCATGAACACCCCCGAGACGCCGACCGCGATCGCCGCGCGCGCCAGCACCGGCACGAATTCGCGCTGGCCGCCGGACTTGCCGTCCATGCCGCCGGGCAGTTGCACCGAGTGGGTCGCGTCGAACACCACCGGGCAACCGGTGTCGCGCATCACCGACAGAGAGCGCATGTCGCTGACCAGGTTGTTGTAGCCGAAGCTCGCGCCGCGCTCGCAGGCCATGATCTGCTGGTTGCCGGTGGCCTGGGCCTTCGCGGTGACGTGCTTCATCTCCCAGGGCGACAGGAACTGGCCCTTCTTGATGTTGACCGGCTTGCCGGCGCGCGCGACCTTCTGGATGAAGTCGGTCTGGCGGCACAGGAAGGCCGGGGTCTGCAGCACGTCGACGACCGAGGCGACCTCGTCCATCGGCGTGTACTCGTGCACGTCGGTCAGCACCGGCACGCCGATCTGGCGCTTGACCTCGGCCAGGACCTTGAGCCCCTCTTCCATGCCCGGGCCGCGGAAGCTCGTCGCCGAGGTGCGGTTGGCCTTGTCGAAGCTGGACTTGAAGATGAAGGGGATGCCGAGCGCGGAGGTGATTTCCTTGAGCTGGCCGGCGACGTCGAGCTGCAATTGCATCGACTCGATCACGCAGGGGCCGGCGATCAGAAAGAAAGGCTGGTCGAGGCCGACGTCAAAGCCGCAGAGTTTCATCGCTTGCTTCCTGAATTCATGAGTACGAAGGAATCTTCATCAGTGGATGCCGCGCCCGCCGCAGACAAGCCCGGCGATCGCGGCCCGGCGATCATGCCCCGGGCCCGCTTAAGCGTTTCGAACGCGCCGAACGCGCCATGCCGACGAGCCACAGTACGCCCCCGATCAAGCCCAGGGGCCCGGCGATGGCCAGGGTGATGGTGATTACGGCCGCGCCCAGCAGGCCGAGACCGTCGGCGGCCTCGCCGAGGATCGCCCGATACGTGACGTATCCGGCGACCATCACAGCCGCGGCCAGCCACATCAACCAGCGACCGGCACCGCGAAAATCGTTGCGTGCAGGCCGGCCGACGCTCGCCCGCGCTTGCGCGCCCGGGTCCGGATCGGCCGGAGCCGGATTCAACCGGTGACCTCACGCAGCAGCTTGCCGCCGGCCTTGGCCTCGCGCGCGGCGCGCACGAAACCGATGAACAGCGGGTGGCCGTCGCGCGGCGTCGACAGGAATTCCGGGTGCGCCTGGCAGGCCAGGTACCAGGGATGCTCGCTGCGCGGCAGTTCGACCATCTCGACCAGCAGGTCGTCCATCGACTTGGCCGAGATCACCAGACCGGCGTCCTCGAGCTGGCTGCGATAGCGGTTGTTGAATTCGTAGCGGTGGCGGTGACGCTCGCCGACCACGTCCTTGCCGTACAGCTCGCGCGCCAGGGTGCCCGGCTTGATCCGCTGGTCCTGCAGGCCCAGGCGCATGGTGCCGCCGAGGTCGCTGGTTTCGCTGCGGCGTTCGACTTCGCCGGTGGCGGTGCGCCACTCGGTGATCAGGCCGATGACCGGATGCGGGCTGTTCTTGTCGTTCTCGGTGCTGTTGGCGTTGTCGAGGCCGGCGACGTGGCGCGCGTAATCGACCACCGCGGCCTGCATGCCGTAGCAGATGCCGAAGTACGGAATCTTCTGTTCGCGCGCGTAGTTCGCGGTCGCGACCTTGCCCTCGAAGCCGCGGTCGCCGAAGCCGCCCGGCACCAGGATGCCGTCGACGCCCTTCAGCGATTCCACGCCGTCGCGCTCGATCTCGCTGGATTCCAGCCACTTCAGCTTGACCTTGGTGCGCTGGCGCAGGCCGCCGTGCTTGAGCGCCTCCGACAGCGACTTGTAGGCGTCCTGGTGGTCGATGTACTTGCCGACCACGGCGATGGTGACCTCGTCGACGGGATGCTCGGTGGCGTCGACCACTTCGTTCCATTCGCTCAGTTCGGCCGCACCGGCCTGGATGCGCAGGCGGTCGAGGACGATCGCGTCCAGGCCCTGCTCGTGGAACCACTGCGGCAGCTTGTAGATGTTGTCGAGGTCGACCGCCGAGATGACCGCCTTCTCCGGCACGTTGGTGAACAAGGCGATCTTGCGGCGGTCGCTGTCGGGCAGCGGCTGCTCGCTGCGGCACAGCAGCACGTCGGGCTGGATACCGATCGAACGCAGTTCCTTGACCGAGTGCTGGGTCGGCTTGGTCTTCAGCTCGCCCGCAGCGGCGATGAACGGCACAAGGGTCAGGTGCATGAACAAGGCGTGCTCGGGGCCGCGCTCCGTGCGCAGCTGGCGGATCGCTTCGAGGAACGGCAGCGACTCGATGTCGCCGACCGTGCCGCCGACCTCGACCAGGGCGACGTCGAAGCCCTCGGTGGCCTCGACGATGCAGCGCTTGATCTCGTCGGTGATGTGCGGGATGACCTGGACGGTACCGCCGAGGTAATCGCCGCGGCGTTCCTTGCGGATCACGTTCTCGTAGATCCGGCCGGTGGTGATCGAATTCTTGCGGCTCAGGCGCGTGCGCAGGTAGCGCTCGTAGTGGCCGAGGTCGAGGTCGGTCTCGGCACCGTCGTCGGTGACGTAGACCTCGCCGTGCTGAAACGGGCTCATCGTGCCCGGATCGACGTTGATGTAGGGGTCGAGCTTCATCATCGTCACGCGCAGCCCGCGCGCTTCGAGGATGGCCGCCAACGAGGCTGCCGCGATGCCCTTACCCAAGGAGGACACCACGCCGCCGGTGACGAAAATCAGGGGAGTCATGGATTTTGCTGCCGCTGGAAAGCCGCAGTTTACAGGCTGGAAGGTGAAGCCGCGACTGCTTGACAGCGCCGGCGGCCGCCTGGAAGACCCGGAAAGCCCGATGCGGCAAGGCCCGCAGCGGAATCGGCCAGTTATCGGCCACTGCGGCCAATGCGGCCGATGTCGGCGAGCTGTCGGCCTGCGGCCTGGACGATTGCGGCCGGCCCCTTCCCGCGAGCGCTCTGGCTGGTCGCGGTCATGCTCCAAGGGTAGGAGCGGCGCAAGCCGCGACCGCCCCGCTTCGACCGCCGGCGCAGGGGTGGCCGATCGCGGCACCATGGAACGCCGCCCCCAGGGGCTCGCAGCACCTCAGGCCAGCTTGGCGCCCTTGCCGGCCAGCAGTTCGCGCAGCACCGAGCGATGGCAGCGCGCCTCGTCCTCGCAATAGCAGCCGACCGAGAAATCGGTGTACTGCGACAGGGTCGCGAGCAATTGCAGGGCGTGGCTGTTGTCGGGTGTGGCCATCTCGGCCCGGTACATGCGCACGAACGCCTGCCATTGCGCCGGGGTCTGCGCTTCCTGGCCAAGCCTGACCGTCTCCGCGCTCGGCGCCAGGTTCGGGAACCAGACGTCGTACCAGTCCCGGGTCGCGAAGTCGCTCTTCGGCACCCCGCGCGGCGGCCGCCGCACCGTGCCGATGCGGGTGCCCTCGCCGTCCAGGCGCGGGCTGCCGAGCCGGACGATACGAATCGCCATTACTGCATTCTCCTCGGTTCGTGCTTAGCCGGGGGCGGCCGTGGCCGGACATGACCGCCGTGCGCCACGGTAGCCCGACAGGACGCCGGCGGCCAAGGCGACACTGGTGGCCGCCACCATCGCCGCGTGCCTGACGACCCCGTCGAAGTAAGTCCCTTCGCCGAGTTTGACACATCGGACCATTGGTCCAGGCTGATGAACGCCGCCCACGATAGCCACAACAGCAACAAGGCCGGCGCCAGGAAGTAACGGCGCGCCATCCATCCGGCGAGTCCGCCGGTCGCCGCAAGGATCGCGACCACCGCCAGCAGCGAAGTGAGTCCGAACGTCTCGAACTCGTCGCTGAGCGGCATGAATGCCAGGGCAGCCCACAACCCGAGCACTTCCAGGCACAGGGCGAGCGCCACTCGCGCCAGGTCGAACAGCCATCGTTTCATTCGCGACTCCCCAGCTTCGTCACCGGCCGCTGCTGCGACGTAGGCCGATGCTAGAGGGCGGCGGTCCGTCCAGACGCCGGCGAGCCCGGGTCGCGCGCGAAGTAGCGGATAACGCTACCGGCGGCCTTGCGACGAACTACCCCGGACAGGCGGAATCCCCCCTGCCAGCCGGCCAAGAGCGCCGCAGTGCGCCGGACGCCGTCGGCAGGAACGAAAACGCCCCGGCGAGCCGGGGCGTTCGGGGAAACCTGGCGGATGACGCGAGCGGATTACTTGTCGCCTTCCTCTTCCGGCTCGACGCCGCGGTCGCCGGACTGCTTCTTGTCGGCCTTGGCCTTCTTCTGCGCCTCGGCCTTTTTCGCATCCTCGGCTTTCCTGGCCTCTTCGGCCTTCTTGGCCTCGGCCTGCGGGTCCTGCTGCGCGAATGCGGCAGGCGCGACCAGCATGACCAGGGCGGCGGCGACGGCGGTGGGGAGCACGAGCTTGCGGATATTCATGGTGTTGCCTCCTGACAGGATGGGGACCGGCGCGATCGACCGCGCCGCGTGTCGTGGGCAGCGAGCCGTTCGGCGCACTGCTTCCCTGAGCGACGGGGCGGACCCTAACCCCTACCCCCATGCTGGTGGCTGAATCGACCGATATCAAGCCGCGCCGGGGCGACCGCGGCGTCTTGCCAGCGCGTCGCCGCGGTCCGGTCTCAGCGGCCGAGACGCAGGCGCGGCAAGCTTGGCGCCGATTCTTCACGCCGCCCGGCTTGACCACCTAGCCCGCCGTCGCCATCCTCGCCGCTCCGAACACCACGGCCACGCCCTTCAGTTAATGAGCAGTCGCTATAACGCCGCCGACATCGAAGTCCTCTCCGGGCTGGACCCCGTCAAACGACGCCCGGGCATGTACACCGACACCACCCGCCCGAACCATCTGGCGCAGGAGGTCATCGACAACGCGGTCGACGAGGCGCTGGCCGGCCACGCCCGCAGCATCGAGGTCGTCCTGCACGCCGACGGCAGCTGCGAGGTCTCCGACGACGGCCGCGGCATGCCGGTCGACATCCACCCCGAGGAAGGCATCCCCGGCGTCGAGCTGATCCTCACCCGCCTGCACGCGGGCGGCAAGTTCAGCAACAAGAACTACACCTTCTCCGGCGGCCTGCACGGCGTCGGCGTGAGCGTGGTCAATGCGCTGTCGAAGCTGGTCGAAGTGCACATCAAGCGCGACGGCAACGAATACCGCATGACCTTCCAGAACGGCGACCGCGCCACCCCGCTGGAAGTAGTGAACTCGGTCGGCAAGAAGAACACCGGCACGCGCGTGCGCTTCTGGCCCGACGCGAAGTATTTCGACACGCCCAAATTCAACCTGCGCTCGATCAAGCATGTGCTGCGCGCCAAGGCGGTGCTGTGCCCCGGCCTCAACGTCAAGCTGTTCGACGAGGCCAGCGGCGAGCGCATCGAGTGGTACTTCGAAGACGGCCTGCGCGACTACCTGTCGGGCGAGCTGCGCGACGGCCAGCCGCAGCGCGAGCTGCTGCCGCCGGAGCTGTTCGTCGGCCAGCTCAAGAAAGACACCGAAGTGGTCGACTGGGCGGTGGCCTGGGTACCCGACGGCGAGCTGGTCCAGGAAAGCTACGTCAACCTGATCCCGACCGCCCAGCACGGCACTCACGTCAACGGCCTGCGCACCGGTTTCACCGATGCGCTGCGCGAGTTCTGCGACTTCCGCAACCTGCTGCCGCGCGGCGTCAAACTGGCCCCGGAAGACGTCTGGGACCGGGTCGCTTTCGTGCTCAGTATCAAGATGACCGACCCGCAGTTCAGCGGCCAGACCAAGGAACGCCTGTCCTCGCGCCAGGCCGCCGGCTTCGTCGAGGGCGCCGCCCACGATGCGTTCTCGCTGTGGCTGAACCAACATACCGAGCTCGGCGAGCGCATCGCCCAACTGGCGATCGAGCGCGCCGCCGCGCGCCTGAAGACCGAAAAGCAGATCACCCGCAAGAAGATCACCCAGGGCCCGGCCCTGCCCGGCAAGCTCGCCGACTGCAGCTCGCAGGACCTCTCGCGCACCGAGCTGTTCCTGGTCGAGGGCGATTCGGCCGGCGGCAGCGCGCGCCAGGCCCGCGACAAAGATTTCCAGGCGATCCTGCCGCTGCGCGGCAAGATCCTCAACACCTGGGAAGTCGCCTCCGGCAGCGTGCTGGGCTCGCAGGAAGTGCACGACCTGGCGGTCGCGATCGGCTGCGACCCGGGCAAGGAAGACATCAGCGGCCTGCGCTACGGCAAAGTGGTGATCCTCGCCGACGCCGACTCCGACGGCCTGCACATCGCGACCCTGCTCAGCGCCCTGTTCCTGCGCCACTTCCCGGCGCTGGTCGCCAGCGGCCACATCTTCGTGGCGATGCCGCCGCTGTTCCGCGTCGACGTGGGCAAGACCGTGTTCTATGCGCTCGACGAGGAGGAAAAACGCATCCTCCTGGAAAAGATCGAGCGCGAGAAAGGCGACCGCAAGAAGGGCCTCAGCGGCGCGGTCAACGTCACCCGCTTCAAGGGCCTGGGCGAGATGAACGCCTCGCAGCTGCGCGAGTCGACCATCCACCCCGACACCCGCCGCCTGGTCCAGCTGACCATCGACGACAACGCCCAGACCCATTCGCTGATGGACATGCTGCTGGCCAAGAAGCGCGCCAGCGACCGCAAGTCCTGGCTCGAAACCAAGGGTGATCTGGCGACACTCGAAGTCTGAACCCGCTGCGCCGATGGCCACGGACGAACGCCGCCTCGTGCGGCGTTTGTTTTTTGCCGTCCAGGCGCGGCGCGTCCTCCAGCCCGGGCCCGGCCAACGTGGCTCGGCGACTGCGCCTTGGCCCATAGCACGCCGCCGAGGCCGCCGCTTGCCCCCTGCTGGCTTGGCGCCGCCAGCGTTTTACATGACCTCCGCGCCGTTCGCGGCAGCCGTGGCTCCTGGACGATCTTCGCCGGAAACGGCGTTTATCCCGAGGAGTGCGGGCTCCTGGCGCGACGCGTTTCTTTTTCGCAACGCCCGCCTTGCGGCGTTGTCCCCGGCATCACGCCGTCATGCCGCGGCTTGCGGCAGCTTGAGCGCGTCGCCGGGCCAGGAGATCGATATGCCGTCCTGTCCCGGCCACCCACTGCCCGCCCTGGGTGGGCGCCTTACGGAGGGACCGCGCCATGGCCGTTGAACGGGTCGAAGGTGCCTTGAGCGAGCGCGATGCCGATGCCTACGCCGAGACACTGGCCGATGCCTTTCCCGCCGGCTTCGAAAATCCGCGCGGGCGTTTGTTCGGCGTGCTGGCCTGGTTCGCCCTGCTGCTCGGTCCGGTCCTGGCCTGGCTGTTCGTATTCGGCCTGACCTCGGACGAGCAATGCGGCTCCTGGAGCCTGCAATGCACCGGCCGCGCGATCCTGTTCACCGCGGCGAGCTGGTTGTTCGGCAGCCTGCTCGCGGGCACCGCGCTGCTGTGCCGCGAACGCCGCAGCATCGCGGTGCCGGCGCTGGTGCTGAACCTGATTGCGCTGGCGGGGCTGATCGGCGCGAGCGTGCTGATTTCGAAGTTCAACTGATCGACTGAACCGGCGGCTGAACCCGCGAAGCAAGGCCGCCGCCGTTCAAGCCGCCGCTGCGGCGCCGAGCGCACGCCTCAGCAGGGGTGCGAACGCCGCCGGACGGCAACGGTTCAAGCGCACCGCCGGCGCCTCGTGCCAGCGCGCGCAATCGTCGATCGCCCGCGCGATTTCGGCGGCCAGGGCCTCGTCGGCGGCGACGCCCTCCTCCAGGTACAAGGCCTTGACCTCGAACACGCCCTCGGCGCGGTGCGCCTTCGCATCCAGGCGGCCGACCAGCCGCCCGCGCACCAGGATCGGCAGGACGAAATAGCCGTAGCGGCGCTTCGGCTCCGGGGTGTAGCACTCCAGGGTGTAGTCGAAACCGAAGAATTCGCTGGCGCGTTCGCGGTCCCAGACCACCGGATCGAACGGCGACAGCAAGGTCGAGTGGATCGCGCGCAGGCGGCCGGCCGCGGCCAGGGCGAGGGCCTCGGCATGATCGCGATGGACATAGCCCGGCGCGGCCCAGCCCTTGACCTCGACCCGCAACAGCTCCCCGGCCTCGACCGGTTCGGCCAGGTCCGCATCGCGCAGGCGCGGCCGCAGGCGGAAATAATCGGCGACCCAGCGCGCCTGGGCGATGCCCAGCGCGCGCACCGACTTGAGCAAGGTCTCGCGCCGCACCGTTGCGGCGTCGATCGGCGTGCTGTCCCAGCCGGGCACCGCCACGCCGGCGACCCGTTCGGCCAGATCGTAGACGCGGTGGAAATTGTCGCGCCGCGCGACCATCAGCTCGCCCAGGGCGAAGCCGGCTTCGAGCCAGCGCTTCTCGTCCTTCCAGCCCCACCAGCCGCCGCCGGCGGATGCGGGCCCGCGTTCGAAGTCCGAGGACTTCACCGCGCCGAACTCGCGGATATGACCGAGCAGGCGGTCGATCTTGGCGCCGCTGCTCTGGCGATGCCGCTGGGCGTTGCGGATCGCCCAATGGTGCGCGCGTTGCGGCAAGGCGTTGCGATGCAGCAGGTAGTCGCTCATCGGCGCGAAACAGGCCTCATGCGCCCAGACCTCGAAGATCTCGCGTTCGGCCAGCAGTTCTTCCAGCCAGCGCGCGCGGTAAGCGCCGACCCGCGAAAACAGCACCAGGTACGGGCTGCGCGCGACCACGTGGATGGTGTCGATCTGCAGCAACTGCATGCGCGCGATCGCCGCGAGCAAATCCGACCGGCGCGCGCGCCGGCGCGGGCGGGCCAGCAGGCCTTGCGCGGACAGGTGCAGCGCGCGTGCCTGGCCGAGGCTCAGCAACGGCGCCGTCGGCGCCCGGGTCATGCCTCGCCGGTGTCCAGGGTCGCGCGCAGCAAGGCCTCGATCACGACCTGCAGGCGCACCGCCTTGCTTTCGTCGTAGGCGAAGGAACTCTCGTCCATGTAGTTGCGCTGGCTGATCTCCAGCTGCACCGCCTGCACGCCGATCTCGGGATCGCCGTAGTGCCGGGTGATGTAGCCGCCCTTGAAGCGGCCGTTGGCCACCCATTCGTAGTCGCTCTGTGCGGCCAGGATGCCCTCGAGGCGGGCCTGCAGTTCCGGCAGGCAGCTCTTGCCGGCGGCGGTGCCGAGGTTGAGGTCGGGCAAGCGGCCCTCGAACAGGAACGGCACCTCGCCGCGGATCGAATGGCCTTCCCATAACACCGCGCGGCCGTGCTCGCCGCGGATGCGGTCGAGCTCGGCGACGAGGGTGTCGTGATACGGGCGCCAATACAGTTCGACGCGCTCGGCGACCTCGTCCGGCGTCGGTGCCTGCCCATCGAGATACACCGCCTCGCCGCTGAACTGCACCGCCGGACACAGACCGGTGGTGTTCTGCCCGGGATACAGGGAAGTGTCGTCGGGCGGGCGGTTCAGGTCGACCACGTAGCGCGAATAGCTCGGCACGAGGATCGAGGCGCCGAACGCGCGCGCCAGCGCGTACAGGCGCGACACGTGCCAGTCGGTGTCCGGCGCGCGCCGCGCCGAGTCGACCATGCGCGCGGCCAGCGCGTCGGGGATCAGCGAACCATCGTGCGGCAGGCTGATCAGCAGGGGCGCGTTGCCGCGGTGCAGGCGGTAGACGGGTTCGCTCGGGTGCGGCGTCATGCGTTCGCTCAATCGGCGCCGGGCTTCAGCTGCCGGCGGAAGAACTCCATGGTACTGCGATGGACCTGCAGCCAGGTCGCATGACGCAGGAAGAAATGGTCTTCGTCGGGCAGGACCAGGGTCTCGACCGGCACGTCGCGCGCGCGCAGGCGCTCGACCAGGTCCACGCTCTGGGAGAACTTCACCGCGCGGTCGTCGTCCCCGTGCACGAACAGCACCGGCGAGCGCCAGTTGTCGACGTGAGCGGCCGGCGAGGACCGCCAGGCCAGTTCAAGTTCGTCCGGGCCGAGCCCCCACAGGCCGCTGTTGTCGCCGCCCTTGGCGCTCTCGCGCCAATCGTGGACGCCATGGCGATCGACCCCGGCCGCGAACAGGTCGGAATTGCGCGCGAGGGCCGAGGCGGTCAGGAAGCCGCCGTAGGAGCCGCCGTAGATGCCGATCCGGCGCGCGTCGACGTCGTCGCGCTTGGCCAGGTAGGCCTGCGCGGCCAGCACGTCCTGGTATTCGCTGATACCGCGCGGGCCCTGTTTCTCGGCGCGGCGGAAGGCCTGGCCGTACTGGGTGCCGGCGCGGAAGTTCAGCGCCAGCACCACGAAGCCCTGGCTCGCCAGCCATTGGTTGCTGGCGTAGTCGGCGTAGTAATAGCTGCCGTAGTGCCAGCCCGGCAGCATCTGCCGGACCGGGCCGCCGTGCACGTAGACCAGCGCCGGGCGCTTGCCCTTGAACGAGGCCGGCGGCTCGAACACGGTCGCGTGCGAAACCACGCCGTCGCTGGCGCGCAGGCGGATCGTCTCGGGTTGGACCAGGCGGTCGATCGGAAAACGCGCGGGCAACTGCGCCGGGAAGATCCGCCGCAGCTCGCCGCCGCCGCGCGGCATCACCGCGATCGCACTCGGCCGGCGTGCGTCGGCGTGGCGGAACGCGAGCCATTGGCCGCCGGCGACCGCGACCGGCTCGGTCGCGATCTCGTGCTTGCCGGTCAGCAACTTCTGCGCGGCGCCCTTGGCGTCGACCACGAACAGCTGCCGGTAATCGAGATCGGCGCAATTGCCGCTGAAGAAGAAGCGCCCGTCCTCGGCCAGTTCGCTGGTCTCGGCCTCGCATTCGCCACGGCTCAGCGCGATCGGCTCGCCGCCCTCGGGCGACAGCGCGTACCAATGCAGCCAGCCGCTCTGCTCGGAACTGAACACCAGGCGATTATCGCGGCTCCATTGCAGCGGGTTGGGCTCGGCGAACTGGGCGTAGCCGCCGGCGCGGTCGTTGGAGCGGTACACCCGCTGGGCCCGGCCGCCGGCGGCATCGGCGACCCAGATCTCGAACGGATTAGCGCCGGTCAGGTCGAACTGCTCGCCGATGCGCGCCGCGGCCCTGCGCAGGAAGGCGATGCGGCGGCCGTCCGGCGACCAGGCCGGGTGGCTGTCGCGATTGAAGTCGGCCCCGATCCAGCGCACGGTGCGCGCAGCCAGGTCGAGCACGCCGATGAAGCTGTGATCGCCGCGGTCGCTGGTGAAGCTGAGTCGTTTGCCGTCGGGCGAAAACGCCCCCGCGCTGTTGCCGCCGCGGGTCTTGATCAGCGCTTCCTTGCACCAGTCCGGCGCCTTGATCCCCGGCAGCGCGTGACAGCCCAGCGCGCGGCCCTGCACCAGCAAGGCATCGCCCTGCGGCGCGAACTGCATGCCGCGGCCGGCGGCGATGCGTTGCGGCTTGCCGGAACCGTCGCTGGCGACGACCCACACCGCCTGCTCCTGGCCGTCCGGGTCGCTGGTCGGATTGCTGTTGTTGCCGGCGGCGTCCGGCCCGCTGCCGCGCACATAAGCCAGCCAGCGGCCGTCGCGGCTGAGTTGCAAGGGGCCGATCGCCTGGCCGTCGTCCTCGTCGTAGGCGGTGAGTTGCTGCGGCGCGAAGCCCGGCGCGCGCGCCGCCCAGACATTGCGCACGCCTTGTTCGTTCGACACCCAGGCCAGCACCGGCGCATCCGCCGCGCCGATCATCTGGTCGGGCCGCGGCACGCTGAGCAGGTCGGCGATGTCGATCGCCGGAGGCGCGGCAGCGGCCGCGCTCGGCCAAGCCAACAAAGCCGTGCCCAACCACGCCGTGCCGAACAACATCGCGGCGCCGATCGCGCCGCCGCGGATCCAATGACGTCCCTGCTGATTCATCGCTGCCCCTGCTCGGATCGCCTTGCCTGGCGCGCGCCGCGCGGCGGTCGTCGCCGGACGCTAGCGCATCAGCACCACTTCCTCGGCGCTGGTCGGATGGATGGCGACCGTGTCGCGCAGGTCGTCGAGGGTGATGCCGCGCTTGAGCGCGACCGCGAAGCCTTGCAGCATCTCGTCGGCGGCCTCGCCGAGCAGATGGATGCCGACCACGCGGCGTTCCCGGCCGACGCAGACCAGCTTGAACAGGCTGCGCTGCGGCGACTCGGCCAGGGCGTACAGCATCGGCCGAAACCCGGCGCGATAGATGTGCAGGTTGTCACCATGTTGCGCCCGCGCCTCTTCCTCGGTCAGGCCGACCCGGCCGATCGGCGGATGCGCGAACACCACGGTCGGGATGTCGTTCTGGTCGAGCCGGCCCTCGCGGCCGCCGTAGACGCGGTCCATGAGCCGGCGCGCGGCGGCGATCGCCACCGGCGTCAGCTGGGCATCGGGGGTGACGTCGCCGACCGCATGAATCCCGGCGACGTTGGTCGCATGCAGTTCGTCGACCAGGACATGGCCGCGCGCATCCAGCGCCACGCCGGCGCGCTCCAGCCCCAGGCCCTGGGTGCTGGGCCGGCGCCCGGTGGCGAACAGCACCTGGTCGAAGGGCTCGCTGAGCGAGCCGTCGGCGCCGCGCAGGCGCACGCGCTGGCCGTCGGCTTCGAGCGCCGCGACCGCGTGGCCGAAATGCAGGCGCACGCCGTTCTGGCGGTAATCCTCGGCCAGTTGTGCGGTCAGTTCGGCGTCGAATGCTTCGAGCAGGCGCTGGCCGCGCACGAATACCTCGACCTGGCTGCCGAGCGCCTGCAATACGCCGGCGATCTCGACCGCGATGTAACCCGCGCCGATGATCGCGACCCGCCCGGGCGCGGCGCACCACTGGAAGAAATCGTCGGACGTCGCGCCGAGTTCGGCGCCCGGGATCTCCGGCTTGACCGCGTGGCCGCCGGTCGCGATCAGGATCCGCGGCGCGCTCAGGCGCGCGCCGTTCTCGCATTCGACCGTGGTGGCGTCGAGCAGTTGGGCGCGCATCGGCAGCACGGCGATGCCGGAGGCGTCGAGACGGCGCCGGTAGCTGTCGTGGATGTTGGCGATGTAGCGCTGGCGGTGGACGATGAAGGTCGGCCAGTCGAGCGCGCACGGCTGTTTCGGGTCGGCCTCGATCGAGAAACCCAGCGACTGCGCCATGCGCAACTTGCCGGCGATGTCGGCGGCCAACCACATCGCCTTCTTCGGCACGCAGCCGACGTTGACGCAGGTGCCGCCGAGCAGCGAGGGCTCGAGCAAGGCCACCCGCGCGCCGTGCTCGGCGGCGCGGAAGGCGCCGGCGAGACCGCCGGAACCGCCGCCGACCACGATCAGGTCGAACTGGGTGCTGCCGTCGTCATGGCCACGGGCGGCTTCGGGATGGGGACTCATGCGAAGCGCTCCGGTCGGTAGGGATGCGGATCGATCGCGGTCTCGCGCCCGGCGATCAGGTCGGCGACGAGCTGGCCGGTGCCGGCGCTCATGCTCACGCCCATCATGCCGTGGCCGGTCGCCAGCCACAGCCCTTCGCAGCCGGGCACGCGGCCGATCAGCGGCACGTCGTCGACGCTCATCGGCCGCCAGCCGTACCAGCGTTCGCGTTCGACCGGGCCGACCGGGTGGTGCAGGTACTCGGCGGCGCCGCGCTCCAGCGCGGCCAGCCGGCGCGGGTTGAGGCTCTCGTCGTAGCCCGAGAATTCCATCGTGCTGCCGAGGCGGAAACCGCTGTCCCACATGGTCACGCAGACCTTGCGTTCGCGCAGCACCACCGGCCGGCGCGGCACCAGCGGCGGCCGGTCGTAGGTGATCGAATAGCCCTTGCCGGGCTGCATCGCGCGCTGCAGCGACGGCAGGCCGATCGCATCGGACAGTTTCGGCGTCCACGCGCCGACCGCGACCACCACCTCGCGCGCGCGCAGCCGGCCCAGGGCGGTATCGAGCTCGATGCCGTCGCCGTCGCGGCGCAGGTCGCGCAGCGCGCATTGCTCGGTGAAACGGCCGCCGTGCTCGGCCACGGTGCGCGCGAGTTCGGCGACATAGCGGTCGGGGCGCAGCACTGCGTCGTGGTCGAAGCGGATCGCACCGGCGACGCCGGGCTTGAACGCCGGGTCCTGAGCTTCGTAGGCGGCGCCGTCGAGCAGGCTCACGCCGATGCCGAATTCGCGCAGCAGGTCGAGTTCGAGTTGGCCGCCGGCGAAAGCCTTGGCGTCGCGGAACACGTAATCGACGCCGGCGGTGTCGAATTCGCAGACCAGGCCGTAGCGCCCGACCCAATCCTCCAGGCGTTCGCGCGAATCGTTGAGCAGGGCCGACTTGGCCTGTGCGCTCGCTCGCCAATCGCGGTCGTTGCAGCGCGCGGCGAAACGCAGCAACCAGCCCCACAACTGCGGGTCGAGCTTGGGATGCACGTACAGCGGCGCGTCCGGGGTCAGCATCCAGCGCAAGGCCTGGGCGATCACGCCCGGCGCCGCCAGCGGCGTGGCATGGCTCGGGGTGATGGTGCCGCAATTGCCGTGCGAGCTGCCGCCGCCGATGCGTCCGGCGTCGATGACCCGCACCGCGCGCCCGCTTTCGAGCAAGGCCAGGGCGCAGGTCAGGCCGATCACGCCCGCACCGATCACGATCACGTCTTCGCCGCCCGCGGCGGCCGTTCGCTGTTCCACCCCACCCACCTGTGCTTCGCGCATTTGCCCTGTCAGCCAGTCCGGTTCGTTGTCGCGTGGCCGGGCCGCAGCGCTGCCGCCGCGGCCCCGGGTGCCGCCGGGAACCGCTCGGCACGTTCCGCATAGTACTAAGACTGGGCCGCGGCGAGCGCCGCCGGGTTTGCGGCTTGGGGCGGGCGGCGCCTCGGTCCGGGTCGAAACGAGGCAGCCGCACGCCGGACGGAACGCAGCGATCCACCGATGCCGGCCGCGTCGCCGGCTGCTACACCCGGGCGCTTCTCCATATGGCGGTGCACACAAGAGCGCGCCGACGCGCTGCCTCGGCGCTGCCGTCGCCGCGCATCGAAGCGCAAATCCTCTGACGCTTACGTTGCGTTTTCGCTTACCGCACCGGTTCTGTGACCGAGCGCGAAATGCGGCGCGCCGTTACGTGACCGCTCGCACCGATTTTTCGTTCAAGCACAGTGGGCCGGCAGCCTAACGTCACTGCAGGCCCACCGTCCGACTCACGCAGACGCCACCGCTGCACACCCGACAGGGCCGACCCCTCCAAGCCTAACGCCCCCCCGTCGCCGCCGACGGCGGGCGCCGCCGGAGGCTGCAAAAAAACAAGCACGGCACCTCACAAACACGACCGTTACTTTTTAGGGGATCCACCATGCAACTGAAGACCGCTGTACTGAGCACCGCCATCGTCGGCGCCATCGCCGTGCTGGCGACCGCGTCCGTGTCGAGCCCGGGTTCGGCCACGCTCGTCGCCGCGCCCGCCACTGCGCCTGCCGCTATCGCCACGACCGCTCCTGCCGCTGCCCTCACCCGCCTCGCCACGGCGCATGCGGCGCAGGCGCCGAGCCAATTCGCGG
>NZ_JBPKJP010000063.1:0-25848 GCF_051217035.1 Lysobacter sp. 1R34A | reverse complement strand
GCGTTGGGCGCCGTACGCGGACGCGATGGTGATCGACGGCTGCGGCTTCATCGCCGGCGACGACGGCGCGCCGGGCGCGGCCCTGTCGGCGCGCCTGGTCGACGACGCGCGCCGCAGCGGCCTGCGCGTCATCCAGACCACGGTCGGCCCGGTCGCGCAGTACGAAGGCGCCTACGAGGAGACGGTGCGCAGTATCGGTTTTTGGGAGAACGAGATCCTCGCCCATCCGCAGGTGTTCATGCCGGTGCGCAGCGGCGCCGACCTGGCGACCGCGCGGCGCGAGAAAAAACTCGGCGTGGTCTATCAGTTCCAGGACAGCGCGCCGATCGGCGAGAAGCTCGAGCGCGTCGACGACTTCCACCGGCTCGGCGTGCGCACCGTGCAGCTGACCTACAACCTGCGCAATCTGGTCGGCGACGGTTGCCTCGAGCCCGGCAACGCCGGCCTGAGCCGCTTCGGCCATCGTTTGATCGAACGCCTCAACGAGCGCCGCATCCTGGTCGACCTGGCCCATAGCGGGCGCCGCACCGCGACCGAGGCGATCGCCGCCTCGAAGGCCCCGGTGCTGATCAGCCACACCGGCTGCGCCGCGCTGGTCGATCGCCCGCGCAACAAGACCGATGCCGAACTGCGCGCGGTCGCCGACGGCGGCGGCGTGGTCGGCATCTACCTGATGCCGTTCCTGCGCGAAAGCGGCCAGACCACCGCCGCCGACGTCGTCCGCCACCTCGAACACGCCCTGCGGGTCTGCGGCGAAGACCACGTCGGCATCGGCACCGACAACCTCGTCTCGCCGGTGCGGCTGAGCGAGAAATACAAGCAGCAACACCGCGAGGCGATCCAGGAGCGGCGCCGGCTCGGCATCTCGGCGGCCGGCGAAAGCGAGGAGGTGTATCTGTTCGTGCCCGACCTCAACACCGTCGACCGCTTCGAGACCCTGGCCGCGCTGCTGTCGGCGCGCGGACATTCCGATGCGCGCATCGGCAAGATCCTCGGCGGCAACTTCGCCCGGGTGATGGGGGAGGTGTGGGGATGAGCGGCGTTGCTTCTACGGGGTAGGAGCGGCGCGAGCCGCGACTGCGAACCGCGGATTGCGACGCACCGGCATTCGGGCTGGGATGACCGCAGAGGGGAGCAGCGCGTTCCGTCCGCAGAGCGGGTAGGGACGTTGTCTGCGGCAAGACAAGACCAATGGCCGGGCTTCGGCCGAAGCGCTTTCGAGCACCTTTGCGGTTGTCGCGACTTGCGTCGCTCCTACCCTAGCAGAGCAGCGCTCAGGGGCTCGGCGCTTTCGCCAGCCGGGCCTGCTGCAGCGATAGCAGCTCGCGTTTTTCCTCGCTGCTCAGGCCGACTTCGCGGTGCTGGTGCTGCAGCTCGGCCAGGCGCTGTTCGATGGTCTGCTTGTCGAGCTGGGCGACCGCGTCGAGAAACTCGCGCTGCAAGGTGTCGTCGTCGCCCGGCAGGCTGTGGCTGGCGAGCTTCTGCAGGGCGCCGGCCTGCTCGTGGCCGGCGAACTGTTCGAGCAGCGCGCCGGTGCTGATTTCCGGGCGTTGCTGGACCAGATCGACGATCTCGACGAGCAGGTCGATGCCGGGCTGGCGCAGTTCGGCGAAGCGATAGGGCGGGGTCAGCGCGGCGGCCAGCGAGGGCTTTTGCAGCAACACCGAGATCGCGCTGCGCACCAGGCTGCGCTTCGGCGTCGGCGCATGGCGCCCGCCGCCGTGCGCGCGCTGGGTCGGTACGTGGGTGTCGGGGCTCGAAGCGCGCGCGCCGACCCCGGTCAGTTCGGTCAGGCGCTGCTTCATCAGATCGCCGAAGGCGCCGTCGGGAATCTGCGCGAGCAGCGGCTTGGCGCGTTCGGCCAGGCGGCCCTTGCCTTCGAGGGTGTTGAGGTTGACGTCGGCGGCGAGCGAATCGAACAGGAACTGCGACAGCGGCGTGGCATCGCGCAGGCGCCGGTCGAAGCCCTCGGCGCCTTCCTGTCGCACCAGCGAATCCGGGTCCTCGCCGTCGGGCAGGAACAGGAAGAAGGCCTGGCGCCCGTCCTTCATGCGGGGCAGCACCGACTCGACCGCCTTCCAGGCCGCGCCGCGGCCGGCGCGGTCGCCGTCGAAACAGAAATACACGTCGGCGGCGTTGCGGAACAGCAGCTCGGCGTGGTCGGGCGTGGTCGCCGTGCCGAGCGTCGCCACCGCGGTATCGACGCCGTGCTGGAACAGCGCGATCACGTCCATATAGCCTTCGACGACGATCAGGCGCGGGATCTTGTTGTGGGTCTGGCGCACCTGCCACAGGCCGTACAGTTCGCGGCCCTTGTGGAACAGCGGCGTCTCCGGCGAGTTGAGATACTTCGGCCCGTCTTCCTTGTCGAGCACGCGGCCGCCGAAGGCGATGGTGCGCCCGCGCCGGTCGTGGATCGGGAACATCACCCGGTCGCGGAACTTGTCGTAGACGCGGCCGCTGTCGTTCTTGGAAAACAGCCCGGCGCGTTCGAGCAGGCGCATGCGCCGCTCGTCGGTGCCGAGCGCATCGCGCAGCGCGTTGAAGCCGTCGGGCGCGTAGCCGATGCCGAAGCGTTCGCGTATGTCGGCGCTGACCCCGCGGCTGTCCAGATAGCCCTGGGCCTTGCCGCTGTGGGCGTATTGTTTCTGGAAGAAGCGCGATGCGGCCTCGACCGTGCTGAACAAGTCCTGGGTGTCGGAGTCTTCGTTGCGCGCGCGGGTGTCGCGCGGCACTTCGACGCCGACCCGCTTGGCGAGCTCTTCGACCGCGTCGAGGAATTCGAGGCGGTCGTAGTTCATCAGGAAGCTGATCGCGGTGCCGTGCGCGCCGCAGCCGAAGCAGTGATAGAACTGCTTGGTCGGCGAGACCGTGAACGAGGGCGAGCGCTCGTCGTGGAACGGGCAGCGCGCCGAATATTCCTTGCCCTGGCGTTTCAACGGCACGCGCGTACCGATCACCTCGACGATGTCGGTGCGCGCCAGGAGGTCGTCGATGAAACCGTCGGGAATGCGGGCCATGCGTAGGGCGCCCGCGAGGGGGCGGCGTTGCTCGTCGTGGTCTGACCGGAAGGTGTCTAGGATGCCATGCGCGGCCAGTCTGCGACGGTCGCGGCGTGCCCGCTCGCGCTGCGGGGCGTCGTCCTCGCCTTGTGTCGACGCTACGACGCCGGAAGGTCGACCCCGGCGGTCGCGCATTCGTCGGCCAGGCGCCGGCGCACGCGGGCGTGTTCGTCGAGCATGGCGGTGATCAGCGCGCCGAGCAGGAACACCACCGCGCAGTAGTACATCCACACCAGCATGATCACCAGGCCGCCGGCCGGGCCGTAGGCGGTGCCGAGGCTGGCCTGGCCGAGGTAGAGGCCGATCGCGCTGCGCCCGAGCATGAACAGCCCGGCGGTCAGCGCGCCGCCGAACAGCGCCCGGCGCCGGCTGACCGGACGGTCCGGCAGCCAGCGATACATCGCCGCGAACACCAGGGTGTAGAGCGCGAACGAGACGATCGCGGCGAACACCGGGAGCAGGTCGGGCACATAGGCGATCAGCAATTGCAGCGCCGCCTGCACCGCCATGGACACCACCAGCAGGAAACCGACGCTGATGACCATGCCGAACGAGAGCAGGCGCTTGCGCAGCCAGGCGGCGATCCCGCCCAGGCGCTTGGCGTCGCTGCGGAACACCCGGTTGAGCGCGGCCTGCAACTGGCCGAACACCGCCGAGGCGCCGACCAGCAGGGCCAGGGTGCCCATCAAGGCCGCCAGCGAGCCGGTGCTGGGGCGGTTTTCGGCGTTGGCCACGATCAGCCGGGCGGTGCTTTCGACCTGATCGCCGACCAGCAGGCCGATCTGGCGGAAGAATTCTTCCTGCGCCGAGGGGTACAGCGCGGTGGTCAGCCACAGCAGCATCAGCACCAACGGCGCCAGCGACAGCAGGGTATAGAACGACAGGGCGGCGGCCAGGGCGAGGATGTCGTAGTCGATGAAGCGCCGGGCGAGCTTGGCCACCCAGCTTTGTTCCAGGCGCGCCTGCAGGGCGTGGATGCGCTGCATCGGGCCTTGATCGTCGGCCGCCTCGCGGTCGGGCGGGCGCTCGCTGAAGGGACGTTCGGGCGGGGTCGTGGGCATGCGGCTCGCGATGACGGCGGACGGATCGCCGGTGTCAGTATCCGGGGCCCAGGTTAGCGAGGCGTGGGCGCGCTGTGCAGGCGCGAGGCAACGAAACGGCCGGGCGCGAGGCCCGGCCGTTCGTGCGTAACTGGAGATAACGGCCGCGACCGGCGGTCATCCGCCGCGATCGGCGGCGATCAGTCCCTGAAGTAGTGATCGCGTTCGGAACCTTCGTAGCGGCCCTCGCGCAGGCAACAGTTCCTTGAACCTCCGCACGGAGCCGCAGGGGCACAGGTCGTTGCGGCCCAGCTTCTCGACCAGTTCCTTGTCGCCGTGGACCAAGCGCCGGCCGCGCTTGACCCGGGTTTCGGACGGGAAGCCCTTGCGGCGCTTACGCGTGGTATCGCGGCTTGGCTCGAAAGCAGCCGGTATTGGTGTGTTGACGCTTCATGGTGCACCTCCGGGTGTGCGGCCCTTGCGGGCGGGTTGCGTGGCGGCGGGGCGGCGGGGTGGGCAGCCCCGGCCAAGCCCTCTTCCCGCAGGCGAGAGAGAGGGGCTTGAGCGTGGCTCGAGCGCAGCAGCCTCGAGTGAAGCGGCAGAGGCCGCCGGCACGCGAGGTTTGAAAACCGCCGGGCAGGCCAGTCCTCTCTCCCGCGCGCGGAAGAGGGACAGGGTGAGGGGTCGGCCCGAAGCCGGGCCCTCGCCCATCGGACGCGAACTCAGCCCGCCAGGCGCTTCTTCGCCAGCGCCGAGACCAGGCCCATGTCGGCCTTGCCGCCGAGCCTGGCCTTCAGCGGGCCCATCAACTTGCCCAGGTCGGACGGCGCGGCCGCGCCGACTTCGGCGATGACTTCCTCGAGCACGACCAGGATCTCGGCTTCGCCGAGCTTGGCCGGGACGTAACGCTCGATCACCACGATCTCGTCGCGTTCGATCGAGGCCAGGTCCTCGCGCGCGGCCGCCTCGTACTGGCTGACCGAGTCGCGGCGCTGCTTGATCATCTTGTCGAGGATCGCGATCACCCCGGTATCGTCGAGCTCGATGCGCTCGTCGACTTCCTTTTGCTTGAGCGCGGCATTGATCAGGCGGATCACGCCGAGGGACTGCTTGTCGCCGCTCTTCATCGCGGCCTTCATGTCGTCGGTGAGGCGTTGCTTGAGGCTCATGATCTGACCTTGTGGGTGCGGAAAGGGGGAGGGGTCGCCGGCGGGCGCGGCGCCGGCCGCGAGGGCCCGGCAGCGCCGATGCGGCAGCGTGATGCGGTTCCGGTACGCGCCGGCTGGAAACGCAAAAAGCCGGCGGCGCCCGAGGCGCGGCCGGCTTGATGGTCGTTCCCCACGAGCGCCGGCGGCGAAGCCGGGTCGCGCGGAACGAACTATCAGTACAAGCGCTGGCGCTTGGTGACGTCGCGCGACGAACGGCGCGCCTGGCGCTTCACCGCCGCGGCGGCCTTGCGCTTGCGCTCCTGGGTCGGCTTCTCATAGAACTCGCGCTTGCGGGTCTCGGCCAGTACACCGGCCTTCTCGCAGGTGCGCTTGAAGCGACGCAGGGCAAACTCGAAAGGCTCGTTTTCGCGGACTTTGACGCTGGGCATACGTAATCTCGTTAACGGGAACCGGCCCGGGCAGACCGGGAGAGCCGCGCATTATAGCGATGCTCCGGCGGAAGGTGCAACATAGGCACCCATGAATCCGACATTCTCCCAGAAAACGGCGTGCCAGGCAGGGTGCCGATGAAAGTCCTGGGCATCGAGACCAGCTGCGACGAGACCGGCGTGGCGGTTTACGACACCGAAACCGGCCTGCGCGCCCATGCGCTGTACAGCCAGATCGCCCTGCACGCCGAGTACGGCGGGGTGGTCCCCGAGCTGGCCAGCCGCGACCACGTGCGCAAGCTGCTGCCGCTGATCCGCCAGACCCTGGCCGAGTCCGGCCTGGAGGCCGGCGAGCTCGACGGAGTGGCCTATACCGCCGGGCCCGGCCTGGTCGGGGCCTTGCTGGTCGGCGCCGGGGTCGCGCGCGCGCTGGCCTGGGCCCTGGACGTGCCGGCGATCGGCGTGCACCACATGGAAGGTCATCTGCTGGCGCCGCTGATGGAGGACGACCCGCTCGGCCGCCCGCAGCCGCCGTTCGTGGCCCTGCTGGTGTCCGGCGGGCACACCCAACTGGTCGCGGTCGACGCGATCGGCCGGTACCGCCTGCTCGGCGAGACCCTGGACGACGCCGCCGGCGAGGCCTTCGACAAGACCGCCAAGCTGATGGACCTGCCGTATCCCGGCGGCCCGCAACTGGCCGCGCAGGCCGAACTCGGCCGTCCGGGCCTGTTCAAGTTCGCCCGCCCGATGACCGACCGGCCCGGCCTGGACTTCAGCTTCAGCGGCCTCAAGACCCAGGTCTTGCTGGCCTGGCGCGGCAGCGACCAGAGCGAGCAGACCCGCGCCGACATCGCGCGCGCGTTCGAGGACGCGGTGGTCGACACCCTGGCGATCAAGTGCGCGCGCGCCCTCGATGCGGCCGGCTGCAACACCCTGGTGGTCGCCGGCGGCGTCGGCGCCAACCGGCGCCTGCGCGCGAAGCTGGCGGCGATGGCCGACCAGCGCGGCGGCCGCGTCTGCTTCCCGCGCCCGGCGTTCTGCACCGACAACGGCGCGATGATCGCCTACGCCGGCGCCCTGCGGCTGCAGGCCGGCCAGCACGAGAGCGCCGCGGTGAAGGTGACCCCGCGCTGGGACATGGCGTTGTTGCAGGCCGTGTAGCCTTTCTCGGGACTCGGGACTCGGGACTCGGGACTCGGGACTCGGGACTCGCGCCTGCGCCGCGATCGCCTACCATGGCGGCGCTTTTCACCGTGCTTTTCCGAGTCCCGAACCCCGCGTCCCGAGTCCCGAACAATGGATCACGTTTTCATCGAAGGCCTGGAAGTCGACGCCGTGATCGGCATCTACGACTGGGAGCGGCGCATCCGCCAGCCGCTGGTGTTCGATCTCGAGATGGCCTTCGACAACCGCCTGCCCGCGGCCAGCGACGCGATCGGCGACACCCTCGACTACAAGGCGATCAGCGACCGCATCGTCGACTACGTGGCGCAGTCGGAGTTCGGTCTGGTCGAAACCCTGGCCGAACGCGTCGCGGCAATCGTGCTGGACGAATTCGGCGTGCGCCGGGTCCGGCTCAAGCTCAGCAAGCCCAGCGCGATCCGCAACGCGCGCGCGGTCGGGGTGATGATCGAACGCAGCCGCTGAGCCCTCGCGGCGCGCCCGCCGCGCCCTGGCTTCGCGAATCCGGATTCGCGACATCGATTTCGCGCCGCCGGCGCGTACGCTCTTGCGATTTCCGGCCGCAGGTTCGAGGATGCCCCGGGATCATTCATGGGGGCATGCGATGTTCGAGAAACTTAGCCGCAGCTGGGAACTCGCCAAGGCCAGCGCCTCGGTACTCAATTCGGATCGCGAACTGCTGGTGTTTCCGGTGGTGTCGGCGGTGTGCGTGCTGATCGTGCTGGCGACGTTCCTGATCCCGGCCACGGCGCTGGAGATCTTCTCCGACGGCTTCGGCCCCGGCGCCGCGCTGTTCGCCTTCACCTTCTATTTCTGCCAGTACTTCGTGATCATCTTCTGCAACTGCGCCCTGGTCAGCGCGGCGATGATCCGCCTGGAAGGCGGCGACCCGACCGTCGGCGACGGCTTCCGCGCCGCGGCCGCGCGCCTGCCCGCGATCGCCGGTTACGCCGCCATCGCCGCGACCGTCGGCATGATCCTGCAGGCGCTCAAGGACCGCGACAACAACTTCATCGTGCGCATGATCGGCGGCGCGCTCGGCGCGGCCTGGACGATGGCGACCTTCCTGGTCGTGCCGGTGCTGGTCGCCGAGGACGTCGGCCCGATCGATGCGGTCAAGCGCAGCGTCGGCATGTTCAAGCGCACCTGGGGCGAGAGCGCGGCCGGCATGGTCGGCATCGGCCTGGCCACCGGCGCGGCGATGCTCGCGGTCGGCGTGGCCGGCTTCGGCCTGGCCTATGTCCTGGGCTTGGTTTCCTCGGCGCTGGCGGTGCTGCTCGGCGCGGTGACCGTGCTCGCGTTGCTGGCCCTGGCGGTGTACCAGAGCGCGCTCGGCGGCGTGTACTCGGCGGCGTTGTACCGCTATGCGGTCGACGGCGAAATGCCGGCCGGTTTCGAAGGCCTGCAACTGGAAGCGCGCGCTCGCTGAGTCGCGCGCCGAGCCCCGCTCACAAGACGGGTTCGTCTGCGTCGGGAAAGCCGACCAGGATCCGGTCTTCGTCGCCGGCGCGGTCCGGGTAGAACCAGACCACGGCCGCCTCGCCGACCCGCGGCAGGCGCACCGGGTCGAACAGGCCGGTCTTGGTGACCCAGCGCTCGACGCCGGCGTGATCGGGGAAGCGGGCGACGAAGCGCAGGCGCATTTCGTTGTAGATCTCCAGGCCGGTGTCGTGGACCTCGGTGATCACCGCGTCGCTGCGCCGGCCTTCGGCCAGCAGGCGCCGGATGCGCGCGGCGTGACGGCGATGGGCGCGCCAGCCCAGGCCCGCGCAGCCCACCGCCGCGAGCATCAGCACGCCCGGCAGCCGGTCTTGAGCGCTCCAGCCGAGCCAGGCGATGGGACCCCAGTCCGGAGCGGGCGTGGCCGGCGAATCGGCGAACGAGCCCACCCGCAGCGGCGGTACACAGGAGTCGGCCGCGCCAGAAGCCCACCGCCCAGGCGAGCAGGGTCGAGGCGAACTGGCCCCAGGCGGCCGCGGCCAGGCCGAACAGGTCCTTGAGCGGATAGCTCAACAGGAAGCCGGCGATGAAGCCGCCGAACGAACCTACGAACACGCCGAAGAACCACGGCGGCGCCACGTTGTCGGTGTACGGGCTGGGCGGCAAATAGGCTTCGGCGATCGGATAGCGGACGGTGTCGGCGAGCGAGTAGGCGAACAGCGTCCACAGGCTCCAGCAGATCAGCGCCAATACCCACAGCCCGATCTGAGGGCGGGGCGGGCGTTGCAGTCGTTCGGGCGCTTGGCGGCGGCGTTCGACGGCCGGGTCGACGGTGCTCATGGGCGGGCTTCCGTGCAGGACGCGGCCATCATGCACGGCGGCGGGAAAACCGAACCCCGCGTAAGCAGGAATGGCGCCGATTTAGTACCAAAGCGCTAGCGGCGCACGAGCGCGCGGCATCGCGCACGGCATCGCGCACGGCGGCGTCCAGCCCGCCCCGGCGCAGGCCGTCGCGATTCGCCGCGGCTGCGCCGGGGCCGTATCCTGTCGGCCTGTTTCCGATGCGCCTGCGACGCCGCCCCCGACGTGAATTCCTTCGATCTGCCGACCCCCGATGCCGATGCGCTCGCCCACAGTGCGCGCCTAGCGGCCCTGATCCGCGAACAGATCCTCGCCCACGGCGGCGCGATACCGTTCTCGCGTTTCATGGAACTGGCCTTGTACGCGCCGGGCCTGGGGTATTACAGCGCCGGCGCGAGCAAGTTCGGCCCCAGCGGCGATTTCGTCACCGCGCCGGAGATCGGGCCGGTCTTCGCCGCCTGCGTTGCCGAAGCGGTGGCGCCGGTGCTGCAGCAGATCGGGCCGTCGGCACGGTTCCTCGAACTCGGCGGCGGCACCGGCGCGTTCGCCGAAGTCGCGCTCAAGCGCCTGCTCGAACTGGATGCCTTGCCCGATCGATACGCGATCCTCGAACCCAGCGCCGAGCTGCGCCATCGCCAGCGCGAACGCCTGCGCGAGCGGCTGGTGCCGCCGCTGTTCGATCTGCTCGAATGGCCGGACGGACCGTTCGGCGACGAGTGGGACGGCGTGCTGTTCGCCAACGAAGTCATCGATGCCCTGCCGACGCCGCGTTTCGCGATCCGCGACGAGGAAGTGTTCGAGGAATACGTGACGATCGACGGCGACGGCTTCGCCCGCGAGCTGCGCCCGGCCGACGATTTCCTCGCCCAGGCGGTGCGCATCGCCGAGCGCCGCCTCGAACGTCCGCTCCCCGACGGTTATCGCTCCGAGTTGTTGCCGCAACTGCCGTACTGGATCCAGGCGGTCGCCGGCGGCCTGCGCAACGGCGCGATGCTGTTCGTCGACTACGGTTATGCGCGCGCCGAGTACTACGCGCCCGATCGCGTCGACGGCACCCTGCGCGCGTTCTACCGCCATCGCATGCACGGCGACCCGTTGCTGTGGCCGGGCCTGCAGGACCTCACCGCCTCGGTCGATTTCACCGCCCTGGTCGAAGCCGGCGTCGCCGCCGGTTTCGATCTGTCCGGTTACTGCTCGCAGGCCAGCTTCCTGCTCGGCAACGGCCTGGCCGGGGTGTTGCAGCGGATCGAAGGCATCGAGGACGAGGTCGAAAAGCAGCGCCGCCTCAACGAGGTCAAGCGCCTGACCCTGCCGAGCGAGATGGGCGAGCGTTTCCAGGTCATGGGCTTCGAGAAGGGCGTCGAGTTCGGCGTGGCCTTCATGGCCGGCGATCTGAGCTTCCGCTTGTGAGCGGGGTCGACGAGTACGGCGCGCGCGGGGTGCTGCGCGCGTTCGAGCGGCCGGCGCTGTGGTGCGCGCTCGGCCTGGCGATGATCGCCGCGGTCGCCGGCGCGACCCTGCTGCCCGCGCACGACCTGCCGCCGACGCCGTTTTCCGGGTTCGACAAGATCGAGCATTTCTCCGCGTACGCGGCGCTGTCGGCCTACGCGACGATGCTGTTCGCGCGGCTGCGCCCGCAGGCGATCGCCGCGGCCGGCCTGATCGCGCTCGGGGTGGCGCTGGAGTTCGCCCAGGCCGGCCTGACCGATTCGCGCACCGGCGACGCCATCGACGCCGCCGCCAACAGCCTGGGCGTGTTCGCCGGCCTGTTCGTCTCGCCGACCCCGGCCTCGCGCTGGCTGCAGAAACTCGACCGCCGGCTGGCGCGCCGGCGCGCCTGAGGGCGCGCGCCGCGCCCCCGAAACGCAGGCGGGCGGCGATTTCGGCCCGCCGCTGTTAAGCCACCCCGCCCCGCCGCCCGGCCGAAAATCGGTTACCGCTGTATCGGTTAGTAGAGAACGGTCACAAAGGCATATTCGGCACAGTCACATGACCGCTTGCGCAAAGGTTAAATATTTGTGAGGCTCGCCCCGGGCTCTCCGGAGCCTGACCTCATCCTCGCAAGGAACCGATCATGTCCGTAGTGCACCGCAACCGTCTGGCGCTGGCCGTAGCCGCCGCCGTGGCCGCCAGCGCCTTCGTCCCCTCCGCCTTCGCCCAGGAACCCGCCGCTCCGGCCAGCCGTGAAGCGACGACCCTCGACGCGGTGCAGGTGACCGGTTCGCGCGCGCGCGGCCGCGCCGCCGAAGAGACCGCCGCACCGGTCGACGTGATCGGCAAGGAAGAGTTGAACGCCACCGGCGCGACCGAGATCGGCCAGATCCTGCAGATGCTGGAGCCCTCGTTCAATTTCTCCCGCACCTTCGTCAGCGACGGCACCGACATCCTGCGCCCGGCCACCTTGCGCTCGCTCGGCCCCGACCAGGTGCTGGTGTTGGTCAACGGCAAGCGCCGCCACCAGCAGGCGCTGGTCAACGTGCAGCAGACCATCGGCCGCGGTTCGGCCGGTACCGACATCAACGCCATTCCGCTGTCGGCGATCGAGCGCATCGAAGTGCTGCGCGACGGTGCCGCGGCGCAGTACGGTTCGGACGCGATTTCCGGCGTCATCAACATCATCCTCAAGAAGCAGACCGAGGAAACCCAGCTCTCGTTCCAGGCCGGCAAGTACTACGCCGGCGACGGCGCCAACTACCAGGGTTCGGTCAACACCGGCGTCAAGCTCGGCGGCGACGGCGGCTACCTCAACCTGTCGCTGGAATACCGCGACCGCGCCGAGACCAATCGCGCCGGTCCCGACAGCGCGCGCGTCAGCCCGCCGAGGGTGACCCAGCGCCTCGGCGACGCCGACGCCACCGACGCGTATTTCTGGTTCAACGGCGGCCTGCCGGTCGGCAATGGCGAGTTGTACTGGTTCGGCGGCCTGTCCAAGCGCGAAGGCGACTCCTCCGGCTTCTTCCGCAGCCCGGGCGACAATCGCACGGTGCCGGCGCTGTACCCGAACGGCTTCCTGCCGAACATCCTGACCACCGTCGACGACACCTCGCTCGCGGTCGGCTACAAGGCGCCGATCAACGACAACTGGGATTGGGACATCTCGATCAACCGCGGCCGCAGCAAGTTCGGCTTCGAGGAGAGCAACTCGGTCAACGTCAGCTGGTGGTACGAGCCCAGGCCGGGCGGCGGCATCTACGCCGAGTCGCCGACCAAGGCCGACACCGGCACCCTGCAGTTCGACCAGACCACCTTCAACCTGGATTTCCGCGGCACCCTGAAGGGCTTCAACGACAATCCGCTGTACCTCGGCACCGGCGTGGAATACCGACAGGACGACTACCAGATCCGCCCCGGCGCGCCGGTGACCTACACCTACGGCCGCACCAACAACCGTGCGATCCCGATCGTCGGCCAGACCGGCGACACCGCCCAGCCGGGCATGCAGGGCTTCCCTGGCTTCTCGCCGAACGAAGCGGTCGACGACGGCCGCCACAACTACGCGATCTACCTCGACGCCGAAACCAACCTGACCGACCGGTTCCTGCTCGGCGGCGCGGTGCGCTACGAGGATTATTCCGACTTCGGCAATACCACTACCGGCAAGCTCTCGGCGCGCTTCGACGCGACCGAACAGTTCGCGGTGCGCGGCACCGTCTCGACCGGCTTCCGCGCGCCCGGCGTGCAGCAGCTGTTCTACAGCCAGCGCTCGACCAACCTCAACGCCGCCGGCGTGCTCACCGACACCCTGACCGCGCGCCAGGACAGCGCGGTGACCCGTGCCTTCGGCATCGAGCCGCTCAAGGAAGAAACCTCCAAGAGCGGGTCGCTGGGCTTCGTGTTCAAGCCGAACGACCGCTTCTCGCTGACGATGGACGTGTTCCGCATCGACATCGACGACCGCATCATTTTCTCGAGCAACATCCAGCCCGAGAGCGTCGGCACCAACGGCCAGCCCTGCGCGCCCGGCAACGGCAACTGCCCGATCCGCGCGATCCTCGATCCGATCGGGGTCGGCCAGGTGTTGTTCTTCACCAACGCCATCGACACCCGCACCACCGGCCTGGACGTGGTCGCCAGCCACAACACCGAGTTCGCCGGCGGCTCCAAGCTCAACCTGACCGCGCTGGTCCACTTCAACAAGACCGAGGTCAAGGAGCGCCGTTCGCAGTCGACGATCCTGTCGCCGGAAGCGCTGTTCGACGACACCCAGGTGACCCTGATCCAGGACGGCCAGCCGCGCGCCCACCACGTGCTGCAGGGGGTGTACGAAATCGGCAAGTGGGAATGGACGGCGCGCGCGAACTACTACGGTTCGGTGGCCGGCGAAGGCTTCACCCCGGGCGTCAAGCAGCGCTGGGGCGGCAAGTGGCTCGGCGATCTGGCCGTGCGCTACAAGTTCAACGCCAAGACCAGCCTGACCGTCGGCGGCAACAACATCTTCGACACCTATCCCGACAAGTGGGACACCGTCACCGGTGCGCCGTTCCCGCAACTCGGCTTCAAGTACGGTTGGGAAACCCTGCCGTTCGGCATGAACGGCGGCAGCTACTACGCGCGCATCGATTACCGCTTCTAAGATCGGCCGCGCTGTCGCACCGAAGCCGCCGCGCATCCGCGCGGCGGCTTTTTTGCGTGGTGCGCCGGATCGTTGCGTCGCACCGCTATGCCGCCGGGTTGGATAGGAGCGGCGCGAGCCGCGACCGGCGAAGCCGTGTACGCGAGCGCCCAAGCCGAAGACCGGCTACGTGGCGCGACCTATGGGAAAGCCGCCGTCTGTCCGGGCTTCGGATGCGATGCTTTCGATCGCCGCTGCGACTTGTCGCAGCTCACGCCGCTCCTGCAGGGCCCGACAGCCCGGCGTTCGTTCGTGCAGCAAGCGCTTACTCCGCCGCGGCCTTGCGCGCTGTCGCGATCGCCTCGATCCGCGCGCGCCGCATCGCTTCGCCGACTTCCGGGCCGGCCAGGCCGGGCGCGATCTCGTTCGCGCGCACCTGCATCGCCGCCTTCAGCGCGGCGCGCAAGGCCGCGCCCGATGGATAGGGCTGGTCCTGCAGGCCCAGGCGGCCGCGCTTGTCGGCTTCGCAGACCAGACTCATCTGTTCGATGCGCTTCGGGTTGCGGAAACCGTCGCAGCGCGCGATCAGCTCGTAGACGCTGCGCGGGCGCATCTCGGCGAGGCGGTGCACGTTGAGGTGTTCGCGGCAGACCGCTTCGGCGAGCAGGCGATGCTCGGTCGGCACCTTGAGCCGTTCGCACAACGCCTGCAGCGGCTCCAGGCCGCCGTGCTCGTGGCCATGGTGGCGCGGCAGCAGTTCGGCCGGCGTCAGCGCCTTGCCGAGGTCGTGGGTCAGCGCGGCGAAACCGATCAGGTCGTCGCCAGGTGCGAGTTGCGCGGCCATGTCGAGCACCATCTCGGTGTGGATGCCGGTGTCGACCTCGGGGTGGTACTCGGCGCGCTGCGGCACGCCGTACAGGGCCTCGACTTCCGGCAGCACCGCCGCGAGCGCGCCGGCGTCGTGCAGGGTGCGCACGAACGCCGACGGCCGGGTGCAGCCCAGTGCGCGCCGCAGTTCCTGCCAGACCCGTTCGGCCACCAGCGACGACAGCTCGCCGGACTCCGCCATCTGCCGCATCAGGGCCATGGTTTCAGGCGCGACGGTGAAGCCGTGCTCGGCGAAGCGGGCCATGAAGCGCGCCGCGCGCAGCACCCGCAGCGGGTCCTCGACGAAAGCCGGACCGACATGGCGCAGCACGCGGGCCTCGAGATCTCGCGCGCCGCCGTAGGGATCGACCAGGCTGCCGTCCTCGGCGCGGGCGATCGCATTGATGGTGAAGTCGCGCCGGATCAGATCGTCTTCGAGCGTCACCGACGGGTCGGTATCGACGACGAAGCCGCGGTAGCCGCGCCCGGATTTGCGCTCAGTGCGCGCCAGCGCGTACTCCTCACCGGTCTTTGGATGCAGGAACACGGGGAAATCGCGGCCGACCGCCTTGAAGCCCGCGGCCAGCATGGCCTCGGGCGTTTCGCCGACGACCACGTAATCGCGATCGCCGGCCGGCAGGCCGAGCAGGGCATCGCGAACCGCGCCGCCGACGAGATAGGTTTTCATGCTTGTCTCCGCGGGGTTCGGGACTTGGGACTTGGGACTCGGGATTCGGGATTCGGGATTCGGGATTCGGGATTCGGGACTCGAAAGGGCGTAGCTGCCGACCCGGCAGCGCACGCGAAATCTTGCTTTACCAGTCCCGAGTCCCGAGTCCCGGCCCTTCAGCGCGGCGAATTCTGCGCGAGCAGGGCCACGATGTCCTCGGCCCCGGCGCTGCGGCCGAGGTGGCGGATGATCGGTGTGGCCTGGCCCGACACCCACAGGCGCAGCTCGGCTTCCAGGTCGAAATGGCCGGCGGTCTCGAGCGAGAACATCACGATGCTGCGGTAGGGCAGGCTGAGGAATTCGGTCTTGCGCCCGGTGACGCCCTGTTTGTCGACCAGGATCAGGCGGCGATCGGTGAACACGATCAGGTCGCGGACCTCGCCGAACGCACGCTGCACGGTTTCGCCGGGCGCGAGCAGGGGGCGAAAGTCTTCGCCGACTTTCTCGGTGGACTTGGCGCCGGCATGGCCGAGCAGGGTGTCGAGCAGACCCATGGGGATCTCCTTGCGATGGGCAGTGGCGAACATCCTAGCGCGCGCGGTGTTTGGCGGCGATGAGTGGGGCGCGTTTCAGGGTGGCGGCGGCGTGAGCCGCGAGCGCGGGCTGGCGGATCGCGGCGTGGGTTCGGGTGATGGCGCGGTCGCGACTTGCGTCGCTCCTACCCCAAAGCGCGGCGTCGTTTCCCTGTAGGAGCGGCGTGAGCCGCGAGCGCGGGCTGGCGGATCGCGGCGTGGGTTCGGGTGGTGGCGCGGTCGCGACTTACGTCGCTCCTACCCCAAAGCGCGGTGTCGTTTCCCTGTAGGAGCGGCGTGAGCCGCGACCGCGTGACGGCAGATCGCGGCGAAGCAATACATAGGCGAGGGGCGCAGGGCGGCACCCGCCGTGCGGCTCAGGCCGCGCGCGCGGTCAGTCCGAGGATTTCCGGCAGGTGCGACAGCACCGGGGTCGGGGCGATGCCGAGTTTGAGCAGGCCGTTCTCGACGCTGGTCGAGTCGGTCTGCAGCGAGCGCCAGTTGTCGCGGCTGATCGGCTTGCCGGGCAGCCATTCGCCGATCTCGGCCTGCAGCTTGCCGAGCGATTCGGGCAGCGGCAGCACCGCGCGCAGGCGTCGACGCGCGCGCGCGGTCGCGCGCACGATCTCGGCCAAGCTCATCACTTCCGGTCCGACCAGGTTGTAGCTGCGGTGGATATGACGGTCGTCGGCCAGCGCGTTGACGAAAGCCCGAGTCACATCGCCGATCCAGACCGGCTGGAAGCGCGCATTGGCGCGGCCCATCGGCAGCAGCGGCGCATAGCGCAGCAGTTCGTCGAAGCGGCAGAACAGGCCGTCGCCGGGGCCGGCGATGACCGAGGGGCGCAGCAGGGTCCAGGCGAGCTTGGAGGCGCGCACGCGCTGCTCGGCGCGGCCGCGCGATTCCAGGTAATGGCTCTGGCCGGTGCCGGCGTTGAGCGCGCTCATCTGCAGCAAGCGCGATACGCCCATGTCGCGCATCGCTTCGAGCAAGGCTTCCAGAAGCTCGACGTAGACGTGCTCGAAGCCTGCGCCGCTGTCGCCCCGTTCGTTGAGAATGCCGACCAGATTGACCACCGCGTCGACGTCGTCGAGCACCGCGCGCAGGAAATCCGGATTGCCGATGTCGCCTTCGATGATGCTGGCGTCGCGCGACAAACGCTTCTTCTTGGCCGGGTCGACGCCGCGGCTCAGCACGGTGATGCGGCAGTGCTCGCGCAGCAGCTGTTCGACGAGATGGCGGCCGACGAAACCGGTACCGCCGAGAATCAGGACATGACGACGGGGCATGGCGACGGGTTCACTCCTGCTCGGCCGGCGCCGGCGCGGTCGCAGCGGCGGTCGCGGCGGGGCAGGCGAACGACTTGCGCTTGCCGGTTGCGATGCCGCGCATGCGGTCGCTGACGTTGTGCGCGTCGCCGTTGAGGCGCCAGTCGTAGATCACGCTGAAGGCGAGCACCCGCGCGACGTATTCGCGGGTTTCCTTGTAGCTGATGGTCTCGATCCAGAATTCGGGCTCCATGCCCGGGCGCTGCGACTGCCAGCGCGCCAGCGGCGCCGGGCCGGCGTTGTAGCCGGCCATGGCGAAGTAAGGTTGGCCGCCGTACTTGTCGAGCAGCTGACGCAGATAAGCGGTGCCGAGGATGATGTTGGTCTCCGAGTCGTACAGGCTTGCGGCGCCGCCCCAGGGCAGGCCCAGGCTCTTGGCGACGGCCGCGCCGGTGCCCGGCAGCACCTGCATCAGGCCCATCGCGTTGGCGCCCGAGCGCGCGGTCGGGTTGAAGATGCTCTCGGCGCGAATCTCGGCGGCGACCCAGGCCGGGTCGATGCCGTTCCTGGCCGATTCGCGACGGATCGTGTCGTCGTGGTGCAGCGGGAAGCGCAGGTAGTACAGGCGTTGTTCCTGCGGAGTTTTATTGAGCGAGAACACCGCGCGGTCGAACCAGTTGTAGCTCTGCGCCACTTCGATGGCGATGCGGCGCTGGGTGTCGTCGTAGCGGCTCAGCGCGTCGTCCCATTCGCGCACCGCCCAACCGGCGCGTTCGATCCGGAACAGGCCCATCGCCCGCTGCAGGGCCGGGTCGCGCGCGACCGCGGCCTTGGCCGCGGCGCTGTCGGCCGGCTGCACCGGGCACAGCGCATACGGCGCGCCGAGCCGGTCGGCGGCCAGGAAGCCGTGGAAATCGGTCTTCTTCGCCGCTTCGCGATACAGGCGCGCGGCTGCGGCCTTGTCGCCGGCGCGTTCGCTGAGGCGGGCCTCGAAGTACTGCCAGCGCGAATCGGCGCGTTGCTTGGCGCCCATCTTCTTGATCGCGGCCAGTGCGCCGGCCCAGTCCGAGCGCGCCATCGCTTCGCGCGCGCGCCACTCGTGCAGGCGTTCGTCGTAGGCCACCTCGGGCACGGCGTTGAGGCGGCGCGCCGATTCGGCTTCGTAGGACGCGACCGACCACAGCGCGGTCTGGTACAGCACCCGGCCGCGGTCGGCGTCGCCGAAGCCGAGCGCGTTGGCGTACTTCGGCAACTGTTGTTCGGCGCTCGCGGGCTGGGCCTTGGCGAGCTTGGCCAGCCCGTAGGAGGCGATCTTGCGGCTGCGTTCGGTTTTCGGCCAACCGAGCGCGCGTTCGTTGACGTTGTCCAGGAACGCGGCGTAGTCGTTGGCCAGTGCGAGTTGATCCGCCGGCAGGCCGCGCGCGGCCGAACGCATCACCGCCGGCTGCCACTCGGCGGCGGCGGCCTCGATGCGCTCCCAGCGCAGTTCCGGCGACAAGCCGCCCTGGGCGGCGAGCACCGCGAAGGGGCCGTCGCAGCTGTCGGGCAGGGACTTGCCGCTGCTGCGCCAGATCGCCTGCGCTTCGCGGGTCCAGCTTTCGTCGGTGCGGCCCAGCGCCTGGCGCGCGTTCAATTCGGCGCAGCGCAGGCTGACGCTGCGTTCCTTGCCCGTGGCGCTCTTGGGCGTCCAGGCGGCGAGGAAGCTCGGCCAGTCTTCGCGGCGTGCGGTCGCCGCCAGCCAGATTTCGCGGAAGGCCTCGCCGGAGGCTTCCTTGCCGCGGCGGGCGAGGAAATCCTGAGCCTGACCGTTGTTGACCGTGTCGATGCCGCGGCGCAGGTTGGCGTACTCGATCCAGCCGTACAGCGGATGCCGCGCGAGATCGGCGTACTGGCCGCTGTCGAACTGGCCGCGTTCGGCCGCTTCGATCGCGGCGCGCACGCGCGGCAGCAAGGGGTCGACCGCGGGCGCGGGCAAGGCGTTGACGACCGGCGCCGGCTTGACCGCGGCCTGGGTCGGCGCCGAGGCCGGGGTCTGGGCGCAGGCGGTGGTGGCGAGGGCCGCGGCGAGCGCAGCGATGGCGAGTGTGTAGGGGCGTGGCAGCATCGCCGGACTATAGCCCAGCACGCATGAATGCCTTATATGAACATCGGCTGTCGATGCGCTGCCTGCGAAGCGCGTCGCAGCTTGCGTGGCGTTGCCCGAAGACGCTGGCGCCATCGCGTCTTCAGGATCGTGCAGGCGATGCGAAGTGGCGTCGCGATCGCAGCGCACGCCGGAGCCGCGGCGATGAGTCTCGTCGCGGTCGCCGCATCGCCTTGCGACCGCCAACCGCCGCATCGCGGCAGGCAGTCGCGGCGCGGCGTTGCGACCATGTAGGCTCGAACCTGATCTCGCGGAGCATTCGACGGTGACAGCCTGGTTGGTCTTTCTCGCATTGGGCGCCGTGGCCGGCGTGCTCGCCGGCTTGCTCGGCATCGGCGGCGGCCTGGTGCTGGTCGCCGCGCTGGCCTGGCTGGCCCCGCTGATGGGCATCCCGCAGGACGCGGCCATGCACACCGCGCTGGCCAGTTCCCTCGCCAGCATCGTGCTGACCGCGACCGCCTCGGCGCGCGCCCATGCCAAGCGCGGCAGCGTGATGTGGCCGACCGTGCGCTGGATGGTGCCGGGGCTGCTGCTCGGGGGCTGGCTCGGTAGTTTCGTCGCGGTGCGCATCGACGGCGACTGGCTGCGCCTGATCGTCGCCGGCTATTGCCTGATCGCCGCGGCGCAGTTGCTGTTCGGCAAGAACGGCGCGCCGCTCGCCGACGGGGCGCCGCCGCCGCAGGGCTTGCCGATGTCGGCCGCGGGCGTCGGCATCGGCGCGGTGTCGGCGGTGGTCGGCATCGGCGGCGGCAGCATGACCGTGCCCCTGCTGGTCTGGCGCGGCGTCGCCCCGGTGCGCGCGGTCGGTACTTCATCGGCCTGCGGGGTGGCGATCGGCCTGGCCAGCGCGGTCGGCTACGCCTTCAACGCCCCGACCGGGGCTTTGCCCGACCACGCGATCGGCTATGTCTACCTGCCGGCGGCGATCGGCGTCGCGGTCGCCTCGGTGTTCGCCGCGCCCTACGGCACCCGGCTCGCCCACAAGCTGCACGGCGACACCCTCAAGCGGGTATTCGCCGCGTTCCTGATCCTGGTCGCGGTCAGCCTGCTGCTGGGCGGCTGAAGCGCGACCGCGGCCGCGGCGCGTCATCGCCGGCGCCGACCGCGCCAACTGTCGCGCCGGGAGCCGCGCGAGCGGTCGGCTGAACGGGCCAACCCGATGCGGCCATAAGCGACGTACGTCTCAAGCCGCGGCCGATCCCGATCAGAAGTGGGACCCAGTTGGCAAGTAGTCCCTATTTGCGCCTTGTGGCGGATTCACGAATTGTTTACAACCTCCCGGTGCCGTCCGCACGGATGGACGGCGTGCCAATAGCCATCAGAGCTACAGCCACATTCTTGAGGGAGAGAGAGTCGATGAAAGTGTCGCGTCGTCATGCCTTGGCGAAAGCCATTCAGTTGTCCCTGCTGGTCGCCCTGCCGGGGCTCGCAGCCGCCCAGGAAGCCGCGCCTGCCCGAGACGCCACCACGCTGGACACCGTCCAGGTCACCGGCACCCGCATCAAGAAGGCCGAGATCGAAAGCCAGGTCCCGGTCCAGACCCTCACCCGCGACGACATCGAGCGCACCGGCCTGACCTCGATCGGCGACGTGGTCCAGGAGCTCACCGGCGCCGGCTCGGCGCTCAACACCAAGTTCAACTCCTCCGGCAACTTCGGCTTCTCGCCCAACGGCGACGGCGTCGGCGCCGGTTCGGCCCAGGTCGACCTGCGCCACCTCGGGCCCAAGCGCGTTCTCGTCCTGGTCGACGGCATGCGCTGGGTCAACGAGTCCTCGGCCTCCGGCGTGGGCGCGGCGACCGACCTCAACACCATTCCGCTGGCCATCGTCGAACGCATCGAAGTGCTCGAAGACGGCGCCTCGTCGCTGTACGGCTCCGACGCGATCGCCGGCGTGGTCAACATCATCACCCGGCGCAATTTCGACGGCGGCCAGATCACCCTCAACTACGGCCAGTACGGCGAAGGCGACGGTGAGCTCAAGGGCTTCGACGCGGCCTGGGGCCACAACACCGACCGCTCCAACCTGTTCCTGGGGTTGAGCTACGTCGACCAGGACCCGGTGTTCTCGCGCGACCGCGAACTCTCGCGCGTGCCGGTGCCGGGCCTGGGCGTGGAAACCGGCAGCTCGGCGACGCCGAACGGCCGCTTCATCATCACCCCGGCGACCCCCAGCACCGCTTGCCCGCTGACCGATACCGACGACGATCCGAGCACCCCGTCGATCCCGTTCTGCAACATCACCACGCCCAACGGCAGCAGCTTCCCGAATGGCGTGCGCTACCCGCAGGACTTCATCGGCTTCACCGGCGCCAACCGCTACAACTTCGCCGAACAGAACATGCTGCTGACGCCGTCCAAGCGCACCGGCGTGTTCGGCCAGTTCCGCTTCCACTTCAACGACAACGTGCAGGCCTACGTCAAGGCGCTGTACAACCGTCGCGAGTCGGTCAACCAGGCCGCGCCGGAACCGCTGTTCCTGGGCCTGGACGCCGGCACCGGCAACCCGTGGTCCGAACACATCACCGTCTCGCGCCTCAACCCCTACAACCCGTTCGGCTTCGACCTCACCACCGAGGGCGCCAACCCGAACCTGGTGCTGATCGGCCGCCGTCCGGTCGAGGGCGGCCCGCGCATCTTCGAGCAGGAAGTCGACACCAAGTACATCGCGGCGGGCGTGGAAGGCAGCTTCGACGCCGGCGACCGCACCTTCTTCTGGGACGTCAACTTCGCCAGCAACAAGAACGAAGCCGAACAGACCAACCGCGGCAGCTACAACATCCGCAACATCAACATCGCCGTGGGCGACCCGGCCGTGTGCGCCGCGACCCCGGGCTGCGTGCCGCTGAACCTGTTCGGCGGCCCCGGCACGATCACCCCGGCGATGCTGCAGTGGATCAGCCCGATCGTGCGCGACCGCAGCGAGCAGAAGCTGCAAACCTTCACCGCCAACCTGTCGGGCGACCTGTTCGAAGCCTGGGCCGGCCCGCTGTCGTTCGCCGCCGGTTACGAATACCGCAAGTACGAAGGCTTCTATTCGCCCGACGCGATCACCGTGGCCGGTTACTACAACGGCACCCAGTCGCTGCCGACCCAGGGCGAGTACGATGTCAACGAAGCCTACGTCGAACTCAACCTTCCACTGATCAAGGAAGGCAGCTTCGGCAAGAGTCTCGACCTGAGCCTGGCCGGCCGCTATTCGGATTACTCGACCTTCGGCGGCCAGTTCACCCCGAAGTACGGCCTGCGCTGGCAGGTCGCCGATGAATTCCTGCTGCGCACCACCTACGCCGAAGGCTTCCGCGCGCCGTCGATCGGCGAACTGTTCGGTTCGGCCAGCCGCGCCGACCTGCAGCTCAGCGATCCCTGCCTGATCTCGATCACCGGCTCGCCGGCGACCGGCAACCGCGCCAACTGCGCCGCCCTCGGCGTGCCGGCCGGTGCGACCCAGGCCAACAGCCAGATCTCGGTGCAGACCGGCGGCAACGAGGACCTCGAGCCGGAAACCGCCCGCAGCTTCACCGCCGGTTTCGTTTACAGCCCGGCCTGGGCCTCGGGCGTGCCGTGGTCGGACAAGTTCGACTTCGAAGTGACCTTCTACCGCCATTCGCTGGAAGGCGCGGTGCAGGCGATCGACGCCCAGACCCAGCTCAACCTGTGCGTGCAGACGCTCGACCCGACCTACTGCAACGGCATCACCCGTTCCAGCGTCGGCGGCATCAACTCCTTCGAGAACAAGCTGACCAACCTGGGTTCGATCAAGGCCTCCGGCTGGGACGTCGACTTCTTCTGGACCCTGCCGGAGACCTCGCTCGGCCAGTTCAAGGTCAGCTGGCAGAACACCTTCGTGACCCAGTACGACGCCGTCGGCGCCGCCGGCCAGGTGCAGCCGCGCCGTCCGGGCGTGGAAGTCAACGACAGCGCGATCCCGGAGTGGACCTCGAACGCGAGCCTGTCGTGGAAGCGCAACGCCTGGACCGCGTCGTGGACGATCCGCCACATCTCCGACATGACCGAAATCTGCCAGGCCTCGGCGCTGGATTCGCCGTACTGCGACGATCCGGTCACCGGCGACAACAAGCTCGATGCGATCACCTACCACGACCTGCAGGTGGGCTACCACATCGACTGGCTGAAGGGCCTGCAGATCACCGGTGGCGTCAACAACGTCGCCGACAAGGACCCGCCGGTGTGCCTGTCGTGCTCGCTCAACGGTTACGACGCCTCGACCTACGACATCCCGGGCGGCCGTTTCTTCTACCTGCGCGCCGATCTGCGTTTCTGATCGACGCACCGCGACCGGCGCAGGCCGGTCGCGGGGTGGGGGCTCGCTCGCTTTACAACAAGAACGGCCGGTGCCTGCACCGGCCGTTTTGGTTTTGAGCGAGCGTTCGTAAGTCCGCTGTAGGAGCGGCGTGAGCCGCGACCGCGGGACGCAGAGAAGTAACGCGGCCGTCATCATTCGTCGAAGCGGTGTCTTATCGCCAGGGTAGGAGCGGCGCGAGCCGCGACCGCGAGGTCTCGGTTGCGATGATTCTTTCCGCAGAGCGGCGAAGCCACATCAATAGCAAAGCTTCCGCTCCCTAAAGGGTGCAGGTAACTTTCTCGTCCAAAGCAACAAAAGAAGCCACCAGAGAAAAGTGCTTCTTCCTGCAAGGGCACCAGCCCGCACGATCGAAGCCGACGCAGGAATGCTCCAGACAGGCCATCCATGGCCTGCTTGCGCACGGCCCGCCTCCCTGCGGGCCGCCCTAGGGGTTTCCGTTGACCGGCAAAACAGAAGATCAAAATCACGGCAACGGCAACGGCAACGGCAACGGCAACGGCAACGGCAACGGCAACGGCAACGGCAACGGCAACGGCAACGGCAACGGCAGACGCGTCGTGTCTGCTCTTGGGTAGGAGCGGCGTAAGCCGCGACCGCGCAGCCCCGGCCACCCGCGCCACCAGCCGCAGATTCACGGTCGCGGCTTGCGCCGCTCCTACCCCCGGCCAAAAGGATGTCGCTTCGATAGATGGCGTGGGCGTTGTTGCCTCGGCGCGTCCCTTGGTCGCGACTTACGTCGCTCCTACAGGGAGGGGGGCGCCCGGATTCCCTGCGGGGATCTAGGCTGTTGCTGTGCGCAGCATCGCACTAGCGAAGGCAACCGAAGACCCGGAGGGCGGCCCGCAGGGATGCAGGCCGTTTTTCATCGGGACAGGGAGGTCCCGTATGAAAAATCACCGCGTATGCATCGAACGCGCGGGCCTGTGATTCAAAACAAAGCAACTTCTTTGGTTACCTTTCTTTTGTTGCTTTAGACAAAAGAAAGTAACCCGCCGCTTTGGTGGCGGAAGCTTTGGGTTTGATCTTGATCTTTGATCTCGCTCCATTGAGCGATGCGTCGCAAGACCGCCACAGCGTTGTCGCGACTTGCGCCGCTCCTACCCTGGCGAAAGCATCGCGCTTCGACGAACGACGACGGCCTTGCCTTCTCTGCGTGTCCCGCGGTCGCGACTCACGTCGCTCCTACAGGTAATAGTTTCGTTGCACTGCGCTGGTCGGACTTGATCTGGATCCTGATCTTTCTTGATCCATGCGCCGCAAAACCGTCGCGGCGATGTCGCGGCTTGCGCCGCTCCTACCCTGCGAAGGCACGCCGCCTCGATGGGTGACATAAGCATCGGTGTGATCAGCGCATCCCGTGGGATGGATTCGTTGCGGGCGCCGCCGCCGTTGCGACCCGGCCGGCAACGCGCCGGCTTATTCCGAACGCAACGCGCTATGCGGAACGTCGAGCTCCAGCGACAGCGCCAGGTGGTCCGACAGCGCGGCGGGTACGGCGCGGGCGCCGGCGAAGCCCAGGCCGTCGCCGAGCAGGATGTGGTCGATCGCGCGCTGCGGGCGCCAGCTCGGGAAGGTCGGCAGGGCGCTCGACGGGGGCTGCAGGCGGGTGTTGCGAAACAGGGCCTGCATCTCGGGCCGGTCGGCCGAGCAGTTGAAGTCGCCCATCAGCACGGCGTGCGGGTGGTCGTGCAGCAGTTCGGCGATGAAGGCCAGCTGCGAGGCGCGCGAGGCCGCGCCGAGCGAGAGGTGCGCCACCGCCACGGTCAGGCCGTCGTCGTCGTCGCCGTAGTGGGCGATCAGCACGCCGCGGCCGGAGATGCGTCCGGGCAGGGGATGGTCGACGACCTCGCGCGGTTCCAGCTTGCTCAACAGGCCGTTGGCGCTGGAGGCCACGCTGCCGACGCGGCGGTTGGGCTGGTGGCTCCAGTATTCGAAGCCGGCGCGCTGGGCGAGGTAATGGGTCTGGTTGGTGAAGCCCGAACGCAGACTGCCCGGATCGCTTTCGTTGAGGCCGACGATGTCGTGCTCGCCGGCCAACTGGGCGATGGTGTCGAGGCTGCCGCGCTTGTTGCCGGCGGGCAGCACGTGCGACCAGCTGCGCGTCGCGTAGTCGCTGTAGCGACGCGTGCTGGAACCGGCCTGGATGTTCGCGCTGAGCAGGCGCAGCCGGCGTGTATTCATGCGGAGCGTCGGGCGCGCGGCCCGATCAGCCCTTGCTCGCCGGAGCCGGGGCGGCCGCCGCCGGAGCCGGCGTGGCGGCCGGCGCAG
>NZ_JBPKJP010000062.1:0-26230 GCF_051217035.1 Lysobacter sp. 1R34A | reverse complement strand
GGTCCGGCGCCGGTTCGCGGCGGGCGGCGTCGGCAGCTGCGACCTCGCTTGGAGGCACGGCGGCGGGACGCGCGCGCAGCGGCACGAACGACAGGTTCGGCAGCACGTTCTCGCGCGCGAGCAGGGCGTTCATCGCTTCGACCATCTGCGCATAGCCCAGCATCACTTGCTGGTCGAACACGCGGAACAGGTCCAGGCGCGAGTCCTGGCCGATCTGCAGCGGCAGGCAGACGTCGGCGAAGATCCGGATCAGGCGGTGCGGGCCGACCGGCAGGCGTTCGGCATCGAAGGCCGGCGCGCCGGCGAGCACGCCGAAGCGCTGGCCGAGCAGCAACAGGCCGAGTCCGGCGCGCGACTCGTGGCGGCTGGCGATGCCGCGCAGAACCGTGTTCTCGTCCATCTCGCTGTCGTCGACCAGGCGCAGCTCGCTGAAGTTCGGCAGCACCGTCGCCTGGGGGCGCGGCGCGACCGGTTCGCGCAGGCGGGTCAGCGCGGTTTCCAGCGCGACCAGGTAGCGCGGGATCAGGTCGGCGCGGCGCAACCGGACCAGGCGCAGGGTTTCCAGGTAGCCCGACTGCAGGCTCGGATTGCGCGCCTGGTCGGCCTGGCGGAACAACTGCTGCTCGAACTCGGCGAGCATCCGTTCCAGTTGCGGCGCGGTTTCGTCGGAAATCAGCGCGTACAACTGCTCCAGCAGGCGGCGCACGCGACGCGGCAACGCGGCCGTGGCCAGGGTGGCCCGCGACCGCGAGGCGTCCAGAGGATCAAACGTGGCGGACATGTGGATTCGGTACTGACGACCTCAAGATATAACCACGCCTCCCCGGCGCTCGCCAACTCGAAACGGTCCGGCGACGGCCGCGCGAGAGCGTGCAGCCGACGGGAGGCGGCCTATGGCAGTAACGCAGAGGGCCCGTGCGGGCGGCCAAACGCGAGTTTCCGCCGGAACCGGTCGCGGGCTTGTGAGGCCCGCACCGTTCAGCCGAACCGTTGCGCTTGCCTGATCCGCGAGCGACGCAGGCGCTCTCAGGTCCTGCAGGCGGCCGCCGAGCGGCGTTCAATCGGGCAGGAACAACGCGACCACGTCGTTGGTGAAGCGTCGCCCGAGCTCGGTCGGACGCACCCGGTCGCCGCTTTGTTCCAGCCAGCCGGCGTCGAAGCCGGCCTGCAGTTGCGCGGCGATGCCGGCGCGGGCCAGGCCGGTGCGCGCCTCGTAGTCGGCCAGCGAGAAGCCCTCGACCAGGCGCAGCACATTGAGCATGTACTCGAACGGCCGCCGTTCCGGTGCGATCCGGTCGTCGCCGCCGATCCCGGCTTCGCTGCCGGCCTTGGCCAGGTATTCGGCCGGGTGCTTGTGCTTCCAGCGCCGCAGGATGGTCTGCTCGGCGCCGAGGGTGATCTTGCCGTGGGCGCCGGCGCCGATGCCCAGGTAGTCGCCGTAGCGCCAGTAATTGAGGTTGTGCGCGCAGCGCCGCTGCGGCCGCGCATAGGCGCTGACCTCGTAGTGCTCGTAGCCGCGCGCGGCGATCAGGGCCTGGCAGTGCTCCTGGATGTCCCAGGCGCTGTCCTCGTCGGGGATGCCCTGCGGCGGCCGCGCCGCGAACACGGTATTCGGCTCCAGGGTCAGCTGGTAATGCGAAAGGTGGGCCGGGTCGAGGGCGAAGGCCCGCTCCAGGTCGCGCTCGGCCATCGCCAGGGTCTGGCCGGGCAGGGCGTACATCAGGTCGAGGTTGAGGTTGTCGAAGCCGGCGTCCTGCGCCAGCTTGACCGCGGCCTCGGCCTCGCGGCTGTCGTGAATGCGGCCCAGGCGCTGCAGGCAGCCGTCGTCGAAGCTCTGGATGCCGAAGCTGAGCCGGTTCACTCCCGCGCTGCGGTAGAGCTCGAACCGGCCGTGCTCGGCGGTGCCGGGGTTGGTTTCCAGGGTGATCTCGCAACCCGGCGCGAAGCGCAGGCGGGCGCTGGCGCCCTGCAGGAAGCGGTCGATGAACTCCGGCGGGAACAGGCTGGGGGTGCCGCCGCCGAAGAACACGCTGTGCACCGGCCGCCCCCAGACCAGCGGCAGGTCATGCTCCAGGTCGGCCAGCAGGGCGTCGACGTAGGCGTCGTAAGGCAGCGCGCCGCCCTTGTATTCGTGCGAGTTGAAATCGCAGTACGGGCATTTACGCACACACCAGGGCAGGTGGACGTACAGCGACAACGGCGGGGTGGTCAGGGAATCGCTCAAACAGCGCTCGACCGGGCCCGAGGGCCCGGAAACAGTCGGAAGGGGCCGACAGCTTACCGGTCGCGCGTCGCGCCGTAGCGGGTGACGGCGAGCAGGGCGCGCAGATTGGCGTCGATGGCGACGTCCGGGCGGGCCTGGACGACCAGCCGCATGATCGTGGCGAGCGGCTCGGCGCGGCCGTCGCCGGAGGTTTCGCCGTCGAAGATGGTCGCGGTGTTCCAGCGCCGGTGCGGCACCGGGGCCAGCCGCAGTTCCAGGGTCGAGGTCAGGCGCAGGCGCCCGTCCTTGGCCCGGTGCAGGGACATGCCGACCACCTCGCCCGGGGCGAAGCGGCGGGTGCGGTGGGCGGTGGTGATGTTGGCGTAGCCGATGGTGTGGCCCGCCCCGGACTGCAGGCTGACCCGCTGGATCGCGGCCACCGCGACCAGCCCGACCAGGCTCGCCAGCAGCCACAGCGCCAGCTCGATCTCCGAGCCGAAGCTGTTGCTGTGGTGGCTGCCGGCGCCGAGCCCGTCCTGACGGATCCAGATCGCGATCGGCATCGCCAGCAGGTACAGCACCGCTACCGACAGCACGGTATGGCCGCCGGTGCGGAAGGCGCGGCGGGGCGGCGCGGCGGCGCGCAGCATCCGGTTCACCTGGCGACCTCCGGCAGGCGCTCGCGCAGCGCCGCCAGCGCCCGGGCGCGGTGGCTGACGCGGTTCTTGAGAGCGTCGTCGATTTCGCCGGCGGACACGTTGTATTCGGTGTCGTAGAACACCGGCTGGTAGCCGAAACCGCGCTCGCCCTGGCGCTGGTGCAGGATCCGGCCGTGCCAGATGCCCTCGGCGATGACCGGGCGCGGGTCCCCGGCGTGGCGCAGCAGCACGATCACCGCATAGAAGTGCGCGCCGCGCTGGGCGTCGGGCACGTCCTTGAGGGCGGCGAGCAGTTTGTCGATATTGGCCTGGGCGTCGCCGTGCTGGCCGGCGTAGCGGGCCGAGTACAGGCCGGGGGCGCCGCCGAGGGCGTCGACGCAGATGCCGGAATCGTCGGCCAGGGCGGGCAGCCCGGTGACCGCGGCCGCATGACGGGCCTTGAGCAGCGCATTCTCGACGAACGTGCTGCCGGTTTCCTCGATGTCCTCGACCCCCAGATCCGTTTGCGCCACCAGTTCGATGCCGGTGTCGCCGAGCAGGTCGCGCAGTTCCGCCAGCTTCCCGGCGTTGCTGCTGGCCAGCACTAATCTCATGCTTTCAGTTCCAGCAAATCCCAGCGATTACCGTACAGGTCTTCGAACACGGCGACCGTGCCGTAGGTCTCGACGCGCGGAGTTTCCATGAAGCGCACGCCGCGCCCGAGCATCGCCGCGTGGTCGCGCCGGAAGTCGTCGGTATGCAGGAAAAAGCCGACTCGGCCGCCGGTCTGGTTGCCGATCCGCGAGGCCTGTTCCTCAGTGGCCGCCTGGGCCAGCAACAGGGCGGTCTGGGCGCCGTCGGCGGGCGCGACCCGGACCCAGCGCTTGCCGCCGCCCTGGTCGATGTCCTCCAGCAGGACGAAGCCCAGGGACTGGGTGTAATAGGCGATGGCTTCGTCGTAGTCGGCGACGACGAGGGCGATGCTGCCGATGCTGCGGTTCATGGCGGGTCCTGCTGAGGGCCGCCGTCATCGCCTTCGACACGAGGGCGGGCAGCCGGCCGGTGGATGGAGGGGGACGACAGTCCGGCAGAAAGCACACTCTCGATGATCGTGAGGCATGCGTGTGGTGGGCTGTTGTTCCCCCGATACGAGCGCAGGTTCGCATGGGTTCGCCGATATCCGAAGGGCGGCTTTGTTCGGGACTCGGGACTCGGGCTCGGGGCTCAGGCCCCGGGACTCGCGGCTCGGGATTGGTGATTCGCGCTCGATCGAGGGAACGCATCGTGCGCATGCGCTGCGCAGTTCGTCGCTCGATGTGCCGCGGCGGAGCGGTGTGTCAACGAACTCGCGGCGGCGCGAACATCCGGGGAAACGCCGGGGATTTCGCTGGGCGAGATGATCGGGCGAGTAGGCAATGATGCAGTCGATGCGCGTATGGCAGGCATGACTGGCGATACGGAGATGACGCCAGAGCGAGTGGCGGGTCGAGGCGAGCAGGGTGCTCGGGCGGACCGGCAAGCGGAATCCGCAGTGGCTCCGAGTCCGACTACGGACTCGGAGCCGTTTGCAGCGGTCAGGCCGCCAGCGCCTCTCGCTGCTTGAGGATCAGCTCGGCGATGCCGGCCTCGGCCAGGGCCAGCAGGCCGTCGAGTTCATCGCGGCGGAAGGCATGGCCTTCCGCGGTGCCTTGCAGTTCGATGAAACCGCCGCCGTCGTTCATGACCACGTTCATGTCGGTGTCGCAATCGCTGTCTTCGGCGTAGTCCAGGTCGAGCACCGGCACGCCGCGGTAGACGCCGACCGAGACCGCAGCGACCGCGCCGAAGATCGGGTCGCGGGCGATTTCGCGGCGCGACTGCAGCCAGCGCACCGCGTCGACCAGGGCCACGTAGGCGCCGGTGATCGCGGCGGTGCGGGTGCCGCCGTCGGCCTGCAGGACGTCGCAGTCCAGGGTGATGGTGCGCTCGCCGAGCGCCTTGCGGTCGATGCAGGCGCGCAGGGCGCGGCCGATCAGACGCTGGATTTCCAGGGTGCGGCCGCCTTGCTTGCCGCGAGCGGCCTCGCGGTCGCTGCGGGTGTGGGTCGCGCGCGGCAGCATGCCGTATTCGGCGGTGACCCAGCCTTCGCCCTTGCCGCGCAGGAACGAGGGCACCTTGTTTTCGACGCTGGCGGTGCACAGCACCCGGGTCTCGCCGAAGCTGACCAGCACCGAGCCCTCGGCGTGGCGGGTGAAGCGGCGTTCGATGCGGACTTCGCGCATCTGGCCCGCGGTACGGCCGCTGGGACGGACGAGGGGGCCGGTCGGGGCCGGGGCGGGGGCGGCGTTGGGACCGGTCATGGGCGCGAAGTTACCGTTTTGATGGCCGGCGAGTTTACCATTCGCTCCCTGTAGGCTTGGGATTCGCGAATGATTCGCAGCATGACTGCCTTCGCCAGCGGCGAACGCGTGACACCCTGGGGCACGCTCGGCTGCGAGTTGCGCTCGGTCAACCATCGTTTCCTCGAACTCGGGGTGCGCCTGGCCGACGAACTGCGCGTGCTCGAACCGGCCCTGCGCGAGCGCGTCTCCGCGCGCATCAGCCGCGGCAAGCTCGATTTGACCCTGCGCCTGCGCGCGCCCGAAGGCGGCGACGCGCTGCAGCTCAACCCGACCCGGCTGCGCGAACTCAGCGATCTGGCGATCGACCTGTCGGCGCGGTTCCCGGCGCTGCGCACCGACTTCACCGACCTGCTGCAGTTTCCCGGCGTGCTGCAGGCGCCGAGCACCGATCCGGCCGAATTGCAGGCCGCGGCGCTGGCCCTGCTGGACAGCGTGCTCGACGAATTCGTCGCCGCGCGCGAGCGCGAAGGCGGCAAGCTCGCGACCGTGATCGGCGAGCGCATCGACGGCATCGCCGCGATCGCCGCCGAGGTGCGCGGCTTCATGCCGGCGATCCGCGCCGGCCAGCGCACCAAGCTCGAAGCACGGCTCGCCGACCTGGCCCAGCCGGCCGACAACGGCCGGGTCGAGCAGGAACTGGTGCTGTGGCTGCAGAAGCTCGACGTCGACGAAGAACTCGATCGTCTCGACTCGCACGTGGTCGAAGCGCGGCGCGTGCTCAAGCTGCGCGAAGCGGTCGGCCGCCGCCTGGACTTCCTGCTGCAGGAGTTCAATCGCGAAGCCAACACCCTGGGCTCCAAGTCGGTCGACGCACGCAGCTCGGCCGCCGCGGTCGAGCTCAAGGTGCTGATCGACCAGGTCCGCGAGCAGATCCAGAATATCGAGTAACGAGTTGCCAGGAACGAGTAGCGAGTGGTTCTCGTTGCGGTTTCCTCGTGATCGTTGCTGTTTCCCCGTTTTTATCGTTTCAAGCCGGACCTTACCGACACATGCGCGGAACCCTCTACATCGTCGCCGCCCCGTCCGGGGCCGGAAAATCCAGCGTCGTCAACGCCGTGCTGGCGCGCGACCCGAACATCCGCCTGTCGATCTCGTTCACTTCGCGCCAGCCGCGTCCGGGCGAGCGCCATGCCGAGCACTACCACTTCGTCAGCGCCGAGGAATTCGAGGCGATGGTGGAGGCCGGCGATTTCTTCGAATACGCCCGCGTCCACGGCGACTGGAAGGGCTCGGCGCGGCAGTCGGTCGAACCCTTCCTGGCCGCCGGCAAGGACGTGTTGCTGGAAATCGACTGGCAGGGCGCGCGCCAGGTCCGGTCGAAGGTGCCGGACGCGGTCAGCGTGTTCATCCTGCCGCCGTCGCGGCAGGCGCTGGAGTCGCGCATGCGCACTCGCGGCCAGGACAGCGAGGCAACGATCCGCCAGCGCCTGGACGCCGCGCGCGATGAAATGTCGCATTACGGCGAATTCGACTACGTCATCGTCAACGAAGTGTTCGACACCGCGGTCGAGGAAATGTGCGCGATCTTCCTCGCCAGCCGCCTGCGCCGCGAGCCGCAGGTCGCCCGTCACTCGCGTTTGATCACCGCGCTGCTGGCGGACGAGGGGTAGGCTCCTCGGGACTCGGGACTCGGGACTCGGGATTCGGGATTCGGGATTCGGGATTCGGGATTCGGGATTCGGGGCTCGGGGCTCGGGATTCGGGAATAGCGGGCGCGTCGGCTGCCTTTGCGTTCTCCCTTGAAAAGGGGCGCAGGGATTTGCTGCTGGCCGTCGCTGGCGGCGTGCTCCAGGTAAGCCATTGATTTGAAAGGCATTTAGTCCGAAAACTTGCTCCGGCGGTGGAGTCGGTCTACACTCCCCGGTCCCCAACCGCTTGCAAAGACGGCCTTCCGGCCGCCAGGAGCCCCATGGCCCGCATTACCGTCGAAGATTGCCTGGAAGTGGTCGACAACCGCTTCGAACTCGTCATGTTGGCCGCCAAGCGTGCGCGTCAGCTGGCCAACGGCGTCGAGCCGCAGCTGGACAACAGCGAAGCCAACGACAAGCCGACCGTGCTGGCACTGCGCGAAATCGCCGCGCGCCAGATCAACCCCGAATACATCGATGCGGTCGAGAAAGCCGAGCGCGAGCGCAAAGAGCGCGAAGCCCTGGAATGGGCCGCCGCCGAAGTGGTCGCCGACGACGACCTGTCGAAGAGCGACGACTGAGCACTTCCGGCCCCGCGCCCCGGCGCGGGAGTCGAACACGGCTCCGCCTTGGCGGAGCCGTTTTTCTTTGTGGCCTCCGCTTGGCGGAGCCGTTTGTTTGTGGCTTCCGCCTGACCGGAGCCGTTTTGTTTGTGACCCCCGGCCTTGCCGGAGAGCTGCGTTTGCGCGACCGCCCGGCGAGCGCTGCGAGTCGCCTGGCTGGGCACCGGCGCACCACTCGCAGGGTGCGAAGCCGCAGCCCTCACGCCCGGGTTTCGGCGCATTCCTGAACGAACGTCTCGTCCTTGCGCCGCGATCCGGACATGCCGCTTGCCTGCGCCGCCTGCGTGCCGCACCCAATATCAATGGATGCGTTGCACCTTGAGCCATCGCCCGCGTAAATTTCCGTTATGACCCCCGCCGAGCCCGCGCTGAGCACCTATCCCGCCGTTCTGGACGACACGGAGCTGCCGGACTATGTGCGCGAGCTCGAACTGGCCGCGCACTACCTGCCCGAAGCGCAGCGCCTGCAACTGCGCCGCGCCTGGTCGGTCGGCGCCGCCGCGCACGTGGGCCAGACCCGCAAGTCGGGCGAGCCCTACATCACCCATCCGGTCGCGGTCGCCAAAGTGCTGGCCGAGCAGGGCCTGGACGTCGAGACCCTGGTCGCGGCGATCCTGCACGACACCATCGAAGACACGCCGCTGACCCGCGAATGCCTGGCGACCGAATTCGGCCCGACCGTGGCCGAGTTGGTCGACGGCGTCACCAAGCTCGACAAGCTGCAGTTCCGCGACCGCCAGGAAGCGGCGGCCGAGAGCTTCCGCAAGATGCTGCTGGCGATGGCGCGCGACCTGCGCGTGATCCTGATCAAGCTCGCCGACCGCCTGCACAACATGCGTACCCTCGGTGCGCAGAGCGCCGAGGCGCGCGAGCGCATCGCCCGCGAGACCCTGGAGATCTACGCGCCGATCGCCCAGCGCCTGGGCATGAACCTGATCAAGGCCGAGCTGCAGGACCTGGGCTTCCGCGCCCTGCATCCCTGGCGCCATGCGGTCATCGAAAAACGCATCCGCACCCAGCCGGTGGTGCGGCGCGAGTCGCTGGTGCAGATCGAAGCGCACCTGGCCCAGCGCCTGGCGAAGGACAAGCTTCAACACCGCCTGATCAGCCGGGTGAAATCGCCGTGGAGCATCTACATGAAGATGCATCACGAGCATAAGAGCTTCAACCAGGTCATGGACGTGTTCGGTTTCCGCGTGGTCGTGCGCAGCGTGCCGGACTGTTACCACGCCCTCGGCGTGGTCCACTCGGCCTACAAACCGCTGGACGCGCGCTTCCGCGATTTCATCGCCATCCCCAAGGCCAACGGTTACCAGTCCCTGCACACGGTGTTGTTCGGCCCCTACGGTTCGCCGGTGGAAGTGCAGATCCGCACCGAGGACATGGACCTGATCGCCGAACGCGGCATCGCCGCGCACTGGTCCTACAAACACGGCGGCGACGGACCGAACAGCGCGCAGTCGCGCGCGCACAGCTGGATCGCCAGCCTGGTCGAGTCGCAGCGTTCGACCGGCTCGTCGCTGGAATTCCTCGAAAACGTCAAGGTCGACCTGTTCCCGGACGAGGTCTACCTGTTCACGCCGAAGGGCGACATCATGTCGCTGCCGCGCAATTCGACCGCACTGGACTTCGCTTACGCGGTGCACACCGATGTCGGCAACCGCGCGGTCGCCGCGCGCGTCGACGGCAAGCTGGTGCCGTTGCGCACCAAGCTCGCCAGCGGCCAGCGGGTGGAGATCATCACCGCCAAGTCGTCGACGCCGAAGCCGCAGTGGCTCGAGTTCGTCGTCTCCGGCAAGGCGCGCACCTCGATCCGACAGCAGCTCAAGCAGCTCGAGCACGAGGACGCGGTCCAACTCGGCCACCGCATGCTCGACCGTGCGCTGGAGGTGCTGGAAACCTCGTTGGACCGCACCCCGGCGCTGCGCCTGGAAAGCTATCTCGCCGAGTATCGTTATCCGCGCCTGGAGGCCCTGCTGGCCGATATCGCGCTCGGCAATCGCATGCCGAACCAGGTCGCCTTGGCGCTGGCGCGCGAGGTGCCGGGCAAGACCCGCGGCCGCGCCATCGACCGTCCGCGCCTGCCCGAGGACAAGATCCTGATCACCGGCGCCGAGCGCGGCGTGATCAGCTTCGCCAACTGTTGCCTGCCGTTGCCGGGCGACGAAATCATGGGCTACCACACCGCCGGCAAGGGCATCGTGGTGCATCGCCTGGACTGCCCGAACGTCGCCGACTACCGCAAGTCGCCCGATCGCTGGGTCGCGATCGGCTGGGACCGCCAGGTCTCCGGCGACTTCGCCGCCGCCTTGCGCATCGAGGTCGACAACCGTCCCGGCTCGCTGGCCCAGGTCGCCGCCGCGATCGCCGAGGCCGAGTCCAACATCGACCGCGTCGAATACCTCGAGCGCGACGCCAACATCGCGATCATGCGCTTCGCCATCGAAGTCAGCGACCGCCGCCACCTCGCCGACGTCATGCGCCGGGTGCGCAGACTGGCGGTGGTGCTGGGCGTGCAGAGAATGTGAGCGCGGCGGCGTTGCCCCGCCGCCGGGATGGACTCAGGACTCGGTACTCGGAGCTAGGGACTCGGAGCTAGGGACTAGGGACTAGGGACTCGAGAACGGCAAGGGCCGGCTAGCGACATCTGTTCGACCGAACCTGCTTCTGCCGCAATTCGCGTTTCTGCACCGCCCGTTGCAAGCGAGCGGGTTCCCGGCGCTGCGATCTGCCTTTACGATCCCGTCTCCCTATTCCGATTCCCGGCACCCAACATGTCTCGCGAAATCATCCATACCGATCAAGCTCCGGCCGCCATCGGCCCGTACTCGCAGGCCGTGCGCGTCGGCGATACGGTTTATCTGTCGGGCCAGATCCCGCTCGATCCGGCCAGCGGCCTGGTCATCGAAGGCGACATCGAAGCCCAGGCGCATCGCGCGTTCCGCAATCTGCAGGCGGTCTGCGAAGCCGCCGGCGGCTCGCTCGCCGACATCGCCCGGCTCGGCCTGTTCCTCACCGACCTCGGCGCGTTCGGCAAGGTCAACGCGGTAATGGGCGAATACTTCAACCCGCCGTACCCGGCACGCTCGACCGTCGAAGTGTCGGCGCTGCCGCGCGGCGTGGCGTTCGAAGTCGACGCGATAATGGTGCTGCGCTAAACCGCGACACCCGCGTCGACCCGGACGGCCGCTCGGCAACGAGCGGCCGTTTGCGTCGCGTCGGCCTCGCCAGAGTAGGAGCAGCGCAAGCTGCGACCGCGAATCAGCAACAACGACGAGCCTTGGCCGGGCGGGGCAAGCTCGCAAATCATCACCCGAGTCCCGAGTCCCGAGTCCCGAACGTCTCACCTGCGCTCGCGCGCAATCTCCGCCAACAGGCGTTCGCGCAAGGCGCGCGGAGTGTCGCCGGTCAGGCGCTTGAAGGCGCGGCGGAAATCGCGCGGGTCCTTGTAGCCGATGGCCGCGCCGACACTGGCGATGGTCAGGTGGCGTTCGCGCAGCAGGGCGTAGGCATGGTCGATGCGCAGGCGGTCGTGGATCTCGTGGAAGCTGGTGCCTTCGCCGGTCAGTTGCCGGCGCAGGGTGCGCTCGCTGACGTGCAATTGCGCGGCGATCCCAGCCAACTTGGGGTCTTGCGGCAGCTGCGCGCGCAGCAGGCGTTCGACCGCGGCGGTGACCTCGCCGGGCACCGCGCCCTCCGGCATCTGCGCCTCACACAACGCCAGCACCTGGCGCGAAGCGATCGGGTTGTGGGTGGGCAGTGGCACCGCCAGCCAGTGCGCGTCGAGCACCAGCCGGTCCTGCGGTTGCCCGAAGGCGACCGGGCAGTCGAACACCTCGCGATAGTGGGCGGCGTAGTCCGGCGGCGGATAGCTGAACTCGATGCGCAGCGGGCGCAGGCCGTCGCCGACCAGGCCGCGGGCGAGGGCGAGGCAGCTGCTGAAGAATTCCTCGCAGACGAAACGGTGGATCGAGGGATAAGGCAGAGTCATCTGCCCGGCCAGGGCGACCGTGCCGGGCTCGGAGGCGCTCTCGACGAAACGCATCAGGCTGCCGACCACCGGGGTATAGCGCAAGCCGATCTGCAGCGCCTCGCCGAAGGTCGGCGCGGTGGTCATCGCCAGGCCGAGCAGACCGAAATTGCCGACATGCTGGCTGCGGCCGATGTCCAGGCCGATGGTGTCGGGCAACACCCGCAGCGCGCGGTCGATGACGATCGCGGTCGGCCGGTTGGGCAGGCGCACGCCCGGGTCGCTGACCTGGGCGCGGCTCAGGCCGGTCCCGGCGAACCAGTCGTCGCTCGGCGCGCCGATCCGGTCCGCGGTCTCGAGCAAGCCCCACAGCAGGTTCGGCGACATCAAGGCGATGCCGGATTTGGCGCTGTCCTGGTCGGATGGCTGACGCATCGCCCCTCACGATCGTGGCCGCACGGTTGACCGCTAATGCCCCCTTAGTGTGCCGCATTCGCCCTCACGCGCGCTCACATCGGCGGCGGAGACTCGTCGGATAGCCACGAGGGACGCCCAGCGAGCAGTCGCGCCGCGCGCCCCGGTCGCCAATCACGGGGAGATCCATGAGCAAGCAGATTCCGGCGTTCGTCCTTGTTGCCGCTGCGGCGGCCCTGACCGCGGGCTGCGGCCCCGATCAGCCGCAGCACACCCCGAGCGCGCAAGTCGCCGCCGGCGACGCCGCTTTCGCCGAGCGCTTCCGCACCCGCTTGCTCGACGCCAAGCCGGGCGAGGTGATCGAAGTGCCGGCCGGCCGCTACACCTTCGACCGCAGCCTGACCCTGCGCGTGGACGGCGTGACCATTCGCGGCGCCGGGCCGGACAAGTCGGTGCTGAGCTTCAAGGGCCAGAAGGCCGGCGCCGAAGGCCTGCTGGTCAACGCCAGCCAGTTCACCATCGAGAACCTGGCGATCGAGGACAGCAAGGGCGACGGCCTCAAGATCAACGAGGCGCAAGACATCACCATCCGCAACGTGCGGGTCGAGTGGACCGGCGGGCCGAGCACCAAGAACGGCGCCTACGGCCTGTACCCGGTCAAAACCCGCAACGTGCTGATCGAGAACGCGGTGGCGATCGGCGCCTCCGATGCCGGCATCTACGTCGGCCAGTCGCGCGACGTGATCGTGCGCAACAGCCGCGCCGAGTTCAACGTCGCCGGCATCGAGATCGAGAACACGGTCAACGCCGATGTCTACGACAATGTCGCCACCAACAACACTGGCGGCATCCTGGTGTTCAACATGCCGGCGCTGTCGCAGCAGGGCGGGGCGATTCGGGTGTTCAAGAACAAGGTGTTCAAGAACAACACCGCCAACTTCGGCGCCAAGGGCACGCCGGTGGCCAGCGTGCCGGCCGGCAGCGGCATGGTGGTGAACTCCAACGACGACGTCGAGATCTTCGACAACGACATCAGCGACAACGCCACCACCAACATCATCGTATCCAGCGTGTACTCGACCGGCTACAAGGACGACAAGGCGGCGAAGGACTTCGATCCTTACCCGGAACGCATCTCGATCTACGGCAATCGGCTGTCCGGCGGCGGCGACTCGCCCGACGGATTCGACCTCAAGGCCTTGAAGACGGCGATCTACGGCCTCAACGGCCGCTTCCCCGATGTGCTCTGGGACGGCTATGCCAACAAGGCGGTCAGGGGCGGGCCACAGCTCTGCATCCGCGACGTGTCGGGCGTGATCAATGCCGACGGCCCCGGCGGCTACAAGAATCCGAGCCAGGACCTCAAGCCCTACGCCTGCACCCTGCCGAAGCTGCCGGCGATCGACCTCAAGCGCGGTTGATCGATGCGCAGGACGATGATGCGCTCGGTCGTTGCGGTATTGCTGTCGCTGCTGTCGGGCGGATGCGCGCGCGAAGCCGCGGTGCCGCCGGTGCGGTTCTTCGCGCAGGGCCAGCCGGCGACCCTCGCCGAATGGAATCTGCTGCGCGTCGCCGACGGCCGCCTGAGGCTCAACGCCGGGGTCGTGCCCTACGATCTCAACACCCCGCTGTTTTCCGACTACGCGCACAAGCTGCGCACGGTGTGGATGCCGAAGGGCCAGGCGGCGCGGTACCGCGCCGACGAGGCCTTCGATTTCCCGGTCGGCACCGTCTTCAGCAAGACCTTCTACTACCCGCGCAGCGCGGCCGGCGGCGATGCGGTCTTGCGCAGCGCCGACGCAGGCCCGGACCTGCGCAGCGGCGGTCTGGAACTGGCCAAGGTCCGGCTGGTCGAGACGCGCCTGCTGCTGCGGCGCGAGCAGGGCTGGGTCGCGCTGCCTTATGTGTGGAACGCCGAACAGACCGAGGCGCGGCTGATGCGCGGCGGCGCGTTGATTCCGCTGAGCCTGGTCGCGGCCGATGGCCGAAGCGAGCCGGCCGAGTACCAGGTGCCGGACCAGAACCAATGCGCCGGTTGCCACGGCGTCGACATGAAGAGCAAGGCGCTGCAGCCGATCGGGCCGAAGGCGCGGCATCTCAACCGGGACTTCGCCTACGACGACGGCCTTGCCAATCAGATCGCGCGCTGGACCGAACTGGGCTATCTGCACGGCGCGCCGGCCGCGGCCGCCGCGCCGCGCGATGCGAACTGGCGCGACCCGAAGGCGAGCCTGGACGCGCGTGCGCGCGCCTACCTCGACATCAACTGCGGCCATTGCCACAGCCCGAAAGGCCCGGGCAACACCTCGGGGCTGTGGCTCGACGCGGCGACCCGCGAACCGATGCGGTTGGGCCGCTGCAAGCTGCCGATCGCCGCCGGCAAGGGCACCGGCGATTTCCGCCACGACATCGTGCCGGGCCAGCCGGACCGATCGATCCTGCTGTATCGCATGCGCAGCGAGGACCCCTCGGTGATGATGCCGGAACTGGGTCGCAGCGTCGTGCACACCGAAGGGGTAAGACTGATCCGCGACTGGATCGCCGCGCAACAGGGGCAGTGCGGCTGAGCCACGCAGATTGGGGAAGGCAGGAGGGGAACGCGCCGCCGTGCGCGTTCGTGTCTACGACGAACCGATGGGGAGCTGTCCGATGCCGTTGCGCAAACACCGTTTGGTCACCGCGACCACCACCGCACTCGCCGCACTCTGCGGCGGCGCCTTCGCCCTGGCCGCGCCGATCGCCAGCGCCCAGGACGCCGCGCCGAAAGAGCTGGAGAAGATCACCGTCACCGCGCAAAGCCGCGAGCAGGAACTGCAGGACGTGCCGATCGCGCTGCAGGTGGTGACCGATGAGCTCATCGACGACATCGCCGCGCAGGACATGGGCGACCTCGACAGTTTCGTGCCGGGCCTGGTGGTCGACAGCCAGCAGCCGACCCAGCCGGGCTTCCAGTTGCGCGGCATCAGCACCGACGACTTTGGCATCGGCACCGATCCGGCGGTCGGCGTCTACGTCGACGGCGTCTATGCCGGTCGTGGCGGCGGCGTGCTGTTGCCGTTCACCGACGTCGAGCGCATCGAGGTGCTGAAAGGGCCGCAGGGTACCCTGTTCGGCCGCAACACCGCCGCCGGCGCGGTCTCGATCATCACCCGCAAGCCCGATTTCAGCGCCACCGAAGTCAAGGCGCGGCTGCGGTTGGGCAACGACGGCAAGCAATACGTCGACGGCATGTTGAACTTGCCGACCGGCGAGCACTCGGCGTTCCGCTTCAACGCCCTGGTCAACCACGCCGACGGCTGGATTCGCGACGCGGTGACCGGCGAAGACCTCGGCCCGGAAAACAACTGGGCCACGCGCGCGGCGTTCAAGACCCGCTTCGGCGAGCGCACCAGCGCGCTGTTGAGCTGGGATCACGAAAGCCTGGACCAGAACGGCCAGGTCACCACCGGCATCGTCGCCTTGCCGCCCGCGCCGGGCCTGCCGAGCTTGCCGGTCGACGAGTCGGCTTATCTCGACCCGCGCAAGGTCCCGACCGCGGTCGATATCGAAGGCAATGAGGAGTCGCGGCGTTTCGACGGCGTGACCCTGATCGTCGACCACGGCTTCGACTGGGGCGGCTTCACCTCGACCACGTCGTGGCGCGACTACGACTCGGTCAACCGGGTCGAGGAAGACGGCACCAACCGCAAGTATCTGTACGTCGACTCGACCAATACCGAGAGCAACCGCAGTTTCTACCAGGAGTTCAAGTTCAGCGGCAGCACCGACAAGCTCGACTGGATCGCCGGCGCCAGCTATTTCGACGAGCAGGCGCGCCAGACCAGCGAGGTCAACGCGCTGACCGATTCGGTCGATACCATCGTGCGCAACCTCGGCCTGGCGCCGACCCCGGACGGCCGCCTGTTCGGCTTCTTCGACGACCTGCTGCAGGCCAACGGCATTCCGCTGACCCTGCTCGGCCACCGCTGGAACGAGACCTTCCACAACACCCTCGACACCAAGGCCTATGCGGTGTTCGGCGACGTGATCTGGCATGCGACCGACAAGCTCAACCTGACCGTCGGCCTGCGCTACACCCGCGACGAAAAGAAGTTCTCCTGGTTGAACACGCCGCGCACCGCGCCGACCCTCGATGCGACCTTGAACCAGTTGCAGGCGTTCGGCTTCTTCGACCTGGTCGGCCTGCCTCGCGAGGCCTTCGTGTTCGACGTGGCCTTCATCGACCCGCCGGCGATGCTCAACAAGGGCGTGCTCAACCGTACCTCCAACAGCTGGAGCGACTTCAGCCCGCGCTTCGTCGCCGACTACCATTTCAGCGACGACACCATGGTGTTCGCCTCGCTGGCCAAGGGCTACAAGGCCGGCGGCTTCAACTCGCTGCAGATCGGCAGCAGCTTCGAGAACGAGGACGTGTGGAATTTCGAGGCCGGCATCAAGCAGGTCTTTCCCGAGCAGCGCGTGCAGCTCAACGCCTCGGCCTATTACTACGTGTACGACAATCGCCAGGCGGTGCGGCTCGACAGCAGCACCGACATTCCGCGCTTCGTCGTCGACACCTCGGACCTGGAAGCCTACGGCCTCGACCTCGATCTGCGTTGGCAGGCCACCGACAACTTCGGCCTGGACTTCAATGCCGGCTTCATCGATTCGACCTACAAGAACTACGTGACCTCCGACGGCATCGACGCCAGCGGCGATCCCACCGGCCTGCCGTACTGGTCGATGGCCGGCGGCGCGCATTACGTGTGGAACCTCGGCGAGCACGGCGACCTGCGTTTCTCCCTGCGCCACGCCTATCGCGGCAAGGTCCGTTGCAGCGAGGAATCGCAGGCGCAGAACCGTTGCGGCGTCAGCCCGGCGCTGAATCTCGGCGAGGCGCAGAACCGCACCGATCTGCGGGTGGGCTGGACCTCGCCGCAGGGGCGCTGGGGCCTGGCCGCGTACGGCAATAATCTGTTCGATAACCAATACATCAATGCGCTCGGCACCTACGGCAAGAATGTGCTCGGCACGGTCGGCGCGCGGGTCAGCGAACCGCGCAGCTACGGAGTGGAGTTCAGCGCGAGGTTCTGAGGACGGCGACCGGTCGGGCCGGCGGCGATCGGCCGGTCGCTGCGCCCCGCTGGATCGTGCGGTGCGGAGGTACACGCTTAGACCCGGCACAAGGACGCGCCGGGGTTTAGCTTTGCCGCCGATCCCGGCATCCTTATGCGATGCCGAGCCGCCAGGACGGGCCCTCCGTCGATCTCCACACACAGCCGTTGCCGCGGATGCCCGGGGTGGGGCCGCGCGTGGCCGAGAAGCTCGCCGCACGCGGGCTGACCACCTTGCAGGATTTCTGGCTGCAACTGCCGCGCCAGTACGAAGACCGCACCCAGATCACCCCGATCCGCCTGCTGCAGCCCGGCGTCGCCGCGCAGGTCGAAGGCCGGGTCGAAGCGGTCGAACGCGGATTCCGTTACAAACCGATGCTGCGCGTGGCGATCGGCGACGATTCGCGCTCGGTGCTGGTGCTGCGCTTCTTCCACTTTCGCGCCGCCCAGGTCGCGCAGTTCCGCGTCGGCGCGCGCGTGCGCCTGTACGGCACGCCGAAGCCGGGCCAGCACGGGCTCGAAATCGTCCACCCGAGCTATCGCGTGCTCGACGACGAGGGCGAGGTCGCGCTCGGCGAGCAGCTCGACCCGGTCTACCCGGCAATCGAGGGCATCGGCCCGGCGACCCTGCGCCGGCTGATCGGCTACGCCCTCGACCGTCTGCCCGACGAGGCCTCGCTGGAGCTGCTGCCGCGCGAGTTGCGCGAGCGCCTGCAACTGCCGACCTTGCGCGAAGCGCTGCTGACCGTGCACCGGCCGGCGGTCGACGCCGACGTGGCCGCCCTGATCGCGGGCCGCCATCCCGCGCAACGCCGGCTCGCGCTCGAGGAATTGCTCGCTCATCACCTCAGCCTGCGCCGCCAGCGCATCAGCCAGCAGGCGCATAGATCGCGCCCGCTCAAGCAGATGCCGCTGGCCGAAAAACTGCGCAAGGCGCTGCCGTTCAAGCTCACCGGCGCGCAGCGGCGGGTGTTCGACGAGATCCGCGCCGACCTGGCCAAGCCTTCGCCGATGCTGCGCCTGGTCCAGGGCGATGTCGGCAGCGGCAAGACCGTGGTCGCTGCGCTCGCGGCGATGCTGGCGGTGCAGCACGGCCGCCAGGCCGCACTGATGGCGCCGACCGAACTGTTGGCCGAGCAACACCTCAACAATCTGCGTCGCTGGCTCGAACCGCTGGGCGTGCGGGTGGCCTGGTTGGCCGGCAAGGTCACCGGCCGGGCGCGCAAGACCGTGCTGGAGCAGGTCGCCAACGGCGAGGCGCAGGTCGTCGTCGGCACCCACGCGCTGATGCAGGAAGGCGTCGCGTTTCGCGACCTCGCCCTGGCGATCGTCGACGAGCAGCACCGCTTCGGCGTTCACCAGCGCCTGGCTCTGAGAGACAAGGGCGCCGGCGGCGCGGTCGGCGAGGATGCGATCGTGCCGCACCAGTTGGTGATGACCGCGACCCCGATCCCGCGCACCCTGGCGATGACCGCGTACGCCGATCTCGACGTCTCGGCGATCGACGAACTGCCGCCCGGGCGCACGCCGGTGCAGACCGTCGCGCTCGCCGAGGAGCGACGGCCGGAGCTCGTCCAGCGCATCCGCAGCGCCTGCGCCGAAGGTCGCCAGGCGTACTGGGTCTGCACCTTGATCGACGATTCCGACGAGGTCGTGGCGCAGGCCGCGCAGACCACCTTCGAAGAGCTGTCGCAGCAGCTCGCGCCGCTGCGCGTCGGCCTCGTGCACGGGCGCATGAAGGCCAGGGAAAAGCAGGAAACGATGCGCGCGTTCAAGGACGGCGAGCTCGACCTGCTGGTCGCGACGACGGTGATCGAGGTCGGCGTCGACGTGCCGAACGCCTCGCTGATGATCATCGAGAACGCCGAGCGCCTCGGCCTGGCCCAGTTGCATCAGCTGCGCGGCCGCGTCGGCCGCGGCAGCGCGGCGTCGAGCTGCGTGCTGCTGTATCGCTCGCCGCTGTCGGGCCTGGCCCGGCAGCGCCTGGACACCATGCGCAAGACCCACGACGGTTTCGTGATCGCCGAGAAGGACCTGGAACTGCGCGGCCCCGGCGAATTGCTCGGCACCCGCCAGACCGGCCTGGCCGGCTTCCGCGTCGCCGATCTGGCCCGCGACGCCGATCTGCTGCCCCTGGTCCAGGAACTCGGCGAGCGCCTGCTGAAGACCTCGCCGGACCTGGCCGAACGCATCGTCTCGCGTTGGGTCGGCGGCGCGGCGAGGTACGCCTCGGCCTGATCGTCGCGCCCTGATCGCCTCGGCCCGATCGCCGCGAGTGGGCCTGCGGGCCTGTTGTGCATCGCGGATGGGCAGGGGATCGGCGCCGGGCGGCGATCTCGAGGCTCCGGGCCGGCATGCAGCGGGTCCCCCTTGCGGCGCGCAACAATGGCATAGTGTCCCGCCAGCTGGAGCGCCCCACCCGGATGCCGGGAGCCCTTCAAAACGCGGCCACGCAATGGTTCGGCCCGGCTTTCGGCCGGCTGCATCCCTTGCTGCAGGCGCTGCACCGCAGCGGCGGGACCCTGGGCGGACAGATCGCCGTCTCCACCGGCACCGGCCTGGCCGGCCATATCGGACGCCGGCTCGCCCGGCGCCTCGGCATCCCGGTCGATCGCGCGCATCGCGGCTTCCGGGTCGACATCGTCCACGACGCCCAGGCCATGCAGTGGCGCCGTCGTTTCGACGACGGCAGCGAACTGGTCTCGGTGTTCCGTCCGGTCGGCCGCTATCCGGACGGCCATTGGCTGGAAAGCACCGGCCCGGCGCGGATGAAACTCGGCGTCGATCTCGACGGCGGCGGTTGGCGCTGGCGCTTGCGCGGCGTCGCCATCGGCGGCGTGCCGTTGCCGCTGTTCCTGTTTCCGCGCACCGATGCCTGCAAGCGCATCGAAGACGGCGGGCGTTATCGCTTCGCCGTGGCCTTTTCCCTGTTTCCCTTCGGCGAGCTGTTGCGCTACGAAGGCGCGCTGCACGCTGTCCCGGCCGACACGGCCGTCAACGACGAACGAGTGGCTTCATGACCGACCGCATTCCCCTGCTTATCGATACCGACCCCGGCGTGGACGACGCGCTGGCGCTGCTGATGGCGTTCAACGATCCGCGCCACGAGCTGGTCGGCCTGACCATCGCCGCCGGCAACGTCGGCCTCAAGCACACCGTCGCCAACGCGCTGAAGTTGTGCGAAGTCTCCGGCGTCGACGTGCCGGTGTTCGCCGGCGCCGATGCGCCCCTGCTGCATCCCTCGCCGGATGCGGGCTACGTGCACGGCCAGGACGGTTTCGGCGATGTCGGCTACGAAGCCGCCGTACGCCAGGCCGAAGCCGAGCACGCCGCGCTCGCGATCGTCCGCCTGTCGCACGAGCACGCCGGCAAGTTGCTGCTGGTGGCCCTGGGGCCGCTGACCAACGTCGCGCTCGCGCTCAAGCTCGACCCGACCCTGCCGCAGCGCATCGCGCGTCTGGTGGTGATGGGCGGCGCGGTGACCTGCCAGGGCAACATCACCCCGGCCGCCGAGTTCAACATCTACTTCGATCCGGAAGCCGCGCATATCGTGTTCGAAGCCTTCGAACGCATCGACCTGGCCGACTGGGAAGCGGTGATCGCCCATGGCCTGCATCACGATCGCGTGCTGACCTGGTTCCGGACCGACTCGCCGCGCGGCCAGTTCTACGAGCGCATTTCCGAGAAGACCCGGATGTGGTCGATCGACCGCCGCGGCGATCACTGGCATGCCGCCGATGCCCTGGCGATGGCATTCGCGCTGGAGCCCGACGGCGCACTCGACGTGCAGGAGCGTCCGGTCTCGATCGAACTCGAAGGCACCCACAGCCGCGGCGCGACCGTCGTCGACTGGCGTCGCCAGGAAGGCCGTCCGGACCAGGTAGCGATTCTCATGAAATACGATCAACAGCGCTTCGAAACCCTGATTCAGAAGGCACTGGCCGCACACCCAGGCAGAGGAGAGTAGGCGTCCGGCGAGAGGAGCAGAAGCAACAGCGCCGCGAGCTCCCGATTCAGAGGCACTGGCCGCACACCCAGGCAGAGGAAGGTAGGCAACGGTGAAACCGGCAGAAGCGAACAGCGCCGCGAACCCCTGATTCAGAAGGCGCTGGCCGCATAGTCCAGAGTCCGTTCCCCGGTTACCGGTCGAATGCGGGCGGGCGGGGCAGGAGGCCAGGCGTCCAGTTCCACGCCATATTCAGCCTCACCCGGCCGCCCGGAATTTCCACGCTCGCCGGACTTGCAAGCCCCCCAGGCCGGCCGCTATACTGCCCGACTTTCCCGCATACCTAAGGTTGAGTGCCATGAAGGCAGGCATCCATCCCGAATACCGTAACGTCGTGTTCCAGGACGTCACCACCGACTTCCAGATCCTGACCCGTTCGACCCTGTCGAGCAAGGAAACGATCAAGCTCGACGGCACCGAGTATCCGCTGATCAAGGTCGACATCTCGTCGGCGTCGCACCCGTTCTATACGGGCAAGCACAAGATCATGGATACCAGCGGCCGCGTCGACAAGTTCCGCAAGCGTTACGCGCAGAAGTAATCGCGTCGCAACCGCTGTGCGCACAACGGCTGCCCGAAAGGGCGGCCGTTTGCGTTTGCGCCGATGCCGCGCTTTCCACGCCGCGCGCTGCTGCGGGGCGCTGCTGCGGATCGGGCGCGGTTGTCGTTGGCGCCTGTGGGCAGCCTGGCCGAAGCCGTACCGAGTCGGGCAGGGTGCCGACGCCTGTCGTGCCCGCCACGCCGAACATCCGTGGCCTGGGCGTATCCGGGCGGGATTTCGCGCCTGGCCCGGCATCGGCGCGCCGACGCCCGGCCGGCGACCGCCTCGTGACAGGTGTTCCGCCAAGCCGCGACAAGCCGGTCCACGCCAGCCGGCGCTGGAGCTTCTCGGGCCCCGTCTCGGGATCGAAAACCGGTCCCGGCGATGAAACGCAGCGTGGCCCCCATGCGCCCCTCCCGACCAAAGTCCGAGCTTGGGCTCAAGTAGCGTTGTGCGATAATTCAGCATCGCAGTTCAAATGCGACCCCCGTCCCCCTCCTGTCGCGGCCACCCCTGCGGCAGGCAGATTGAGGAGTGTTTCGTGTCCGATGATTCCAAAAAAGCCGGCCTCGATCAGGTCACCCTGACCGCCGGCGACAAGAGCGTGATCTTGCCGGTACAGCATCCGGTGTTGGGCGCGTCCTGCGTCGACATCGCCAAGCTGCCGAAAGAAACCGGGATGTTCACCTACGACCCCGGCTTCACCGCCACCGCGAGCTGCAAGTCGGCGATCACCTACATCGACGGCGATGAGGGCGTGCTGCTGTATCGCGGTTACCCGATCGAACAGCTCGCCGAGAAGTCGAACTTCCTCGAAGTCGCCTATCTGCTGATGAACGGCGAACTGCCGACGGCGAACGAGTTCAGCAAGTTCGAGCACGAAGTCACGCATCACACGATGATGCACGAAGCGTTTCGTACCTTCCTGTACGGCTTCCGCCACGACGCCCACCCGATGGCGATGCTGGTCGGCATGCTCGGCTCGATGGCGAGCTTCTACCACAACGAACTCGACCTCGAGGATCCGGAACAGCGCCGTCTGGCCGCGATCCGTCTGATCGCCAAGGTGCCGACCATCGCCGCCGCCTGCCACCGTTATTCGATCGGCTGGCCGATCCGCTACCCGAAGAACAGCCTCGATTACACCACGCGCTTCCTGCACATGCTGTTCGAAGTGCCGAGCGAGCCGCTGGAACTCAATCCGGTCGCCGCCAAGGCGATGGACCTGCTGTTCATCCTGCACGCCGACCACGAGCAGAACGCCTCGACCTCGACCGTGCGCCTGGTCGGTTCGACCGGCGCCAATCCCTACGTCAGCGTCGCCTCCGGCGTCGCCGCGTTGTGGGGGCCGGCGCACGGCGGCGCCAACGAGGCCGTGCTCAAGATGCTCAACGAGATCGGCCGCCCCGAGAACGTCAAGGGCGCGATCGACAAGGCCAAGGACAAGGAATCGGGCTTCCGCCTGATGGGCTTCGGCCACCGCGTTTACAAGAACTACGATCCGCGCGCCGCGCTGGTCCGCAAGATGACCCACGACGTGCTCGGCGAACTCGGCGTCAACGATCCGCTGCTCGAAGTGGCGATGAAGCTCGAAGAGGCCGCGCTCAAGGACGAGTATTTCGTCCAGCGCAAGCTCTACCCGAACGTCGATTTCTACTCGGGCATCATCTACAAGGCGCTCGGCATTCCGGTCGAGATGTTCACGGTCATGTTCGCGATCGCGCGCACCGCCGGCTGGGTCTCGCACTGGCTGGAACAGCAGAACGATCCCGAAAACAAGATCGGCCGTCCGCGCCAGATCTACACCGGCCACGCCACGCGCGACTACGTCGGCGCCGACCAGCGCTGAGCGTCGTCCGTCGACGCAAAACGCCCCGCTTCGGCGGGGCGTTTTCATTTGTGCCTGCGCTGCGGGCGCCGCGGCGGGCCGCGCCTTCCGGCCGGCTTACTCGACCACGCAGTCGGTCAGATTCAGGTAGTCGGTGCCGGAGCTGAAGCCGACCGTGCAGGTCGCGGTAAAGGCTGCGCCGGGCTCCAGCGCGGCCAGCTTGCGGTCCTCGCCGCTCAGGCGCGCGTATTCGACTTCGCCGTCGGCATCGGTCGCCGAAGTGAGCGCGGTATCGGCCATCGAGGTGTTCTGTTCCAGCACTACCGCGGTGAAGCGCACCGGCTGGCCGTACTCGGGCATCGACAGGGCGCTGTGGTCGGCGTTTTGGTAGCTCGCGTACAACTGCGACAGCGCGATCGGCGGCGCCGCCCCGGCGGCGCCGGCGGCGAAAGCGAAGGGCAGCAGGCAGAGCAACGCGGTTTCCTTGAGTCGCATGAAACGTCCTTGATTGGGGTGTGCGGCGATTGTCGCCGCAGGGCGAGCCCTGCGCCATCCATCGCGCGGCGAATCTGCCTCGCCGGACTTTGCCTCGCGAGCGCATGGCAGCGCCCGCAGCCTGCCGGATGCGCTCAGCCGCGCTCGAAGTCGGAGATCTCTTCGTCGGCCAGCAATTGCCGCAACTGCGATGCCGACGCGCGCTTCATCGGTTTCTCGTCGACGTTCGACAGCGGCGCCTGGCGCAGCACGTCGAGCGGCAGCACAGTCAGGTCGAAGGTCAGGTCCTCGGCACCGAACAGCCAGACCGGGAAGTCCTGGCTGCGCTCGCGGTCCAGGCGCAAGCGGCGCTCGCGCGCTTCGGCCGGGATGAGGTGCTGGTCGAGGAAACGCGGCGCGGCGTCCGGATCGTCGCTGTACAGGTGCAGGGAAACCGGACTGCGCGCGTCGGCGGTGCCGTCGAGCACCGGGCCGACCAGGCGCGGCTCGAATTCGGCGAAGAATTCCATCGCGCGCAGCGCGGCCTCGCGGCGTTGGCGCAGGCTGCCCGGGTTGTCGCGCTGGAACAGGCGCTGGTACTCGCGCAGGGCGTCCTCGATCTCGCGGTTACGCGGCAGCGAGGCGTCGTCGAAGATGCCCAGGCGCTCGGCGGCCTTGAGCTTGGCTTGGTGGTAATCGCGGATGCCGCTTTCGGCGATCAGGCGAGCGGCTTCGTGAGCGAGGCGATGGCGACGCTCGCGGATGCGGGTCTGCGCATGCTGATGTGCGTGCTGTCGGGCCTGGTGCATCTCGACCTCCGGGCTGGCACGTCACGACGAGGGCGCTCGCCGCGGCCGGGTGGGGCTGGCATGGCCAAACCTAGCACGTTCGTCCGTCAGGGCGATGTCGATGCGGCCCGCCCGTTCCTAGGCGCCGCGCGAGGCGCCCGATCCGGCAAGGCGACACCCGGTTGGCCGCTGGCCGGCGAGCCGCCATCGGGCTGAGCGCGTGCCGGCCGCTCGGGCGCGACAGCGCCCCGCCGCGCAGAAAAAAAGCCGCACGCGCTGCGTGCGGCCTTGGCCGGGGCCTTGCGTGGAGGGCGCTCAGAAGATGTCGAAGGACTCTTCCGACGGCGCCGCTTCCTCGTTGCCGTAGTCGGTATAGGTCTGCATGCGCTCGAGGTCTTCGGCCTTGACCCACTCGATCACGCCGCCGGCGCCGTCGGGAATCAGAGCGCCGTTGCCGGCGACCGAGACCTTGACCATGCCCTGCGGCGGCTCGTTGGCGGCGAGCGGCTGGTCCTTCAGCGCCACGCGCATGTAGTCGATCCAGATCGGCAAGGCCGCCTTGCCGCCGTACTCGCGGTAGCCCAGCGACTTGTAGTTGTCGCGGCCGACCCAGACCGTGGTGACGTAGGGGCCGCCGAAGCCGGAGAACCAGGCGTCGCGATGGTCGTTGGTCGAACCGGTCTTGCCGCCGACGTCATCGCGGCCGAGCACCTTGGCCGCGGTGCCGGTGCCGCGCTTGACCACGTCGCGCAGCATCGAGACGATCTGGTAGGCGATGCGGTCGTCGATCGCGCGCGGCGCCAGGTTCATGCTGGCCATCTCGGCCGCGGTCGGCGCCTTTTTCTGTTCGACCGGCTTCTCGGCCTGCTTGGCCTTCGGGTCGGACTTCTTGGGACCGGGGGCGGCGCTGCCGTCGGCCGGGCCGAGGTCGAAACCGTCGACGACGGTGCTGACCGGCGTCGCCACCGAGGTGCCGCCGCGGCCGCCGCATTCGGGGCAGGCGGTGGCCGGCTTTTCCTTGAACACCACCGCGCCGGCGCGATCCTTGACCTCGTCGATGAACCACGGGGTGATCCGGAAACCGCCGTTGGCGAACACCGCGTAGCCGCGCGCGACCGACAACGGCGTCAGCGAGGCGGTGCCGAGCGACATCGACAGGTTCGGCGGCAGTTGCTCCGGATCGAAGCCGAAGTGGCTGATGTACTTGCGGGCGAAGTCGACGCCCATCGCGTCGAGCAGGCGCACCGAGACCAGGTTGCGGGACTGCACCATCGCCTCGCGCACGCGCATCGGGCCGGCGAAGTTGCCGCCGTCGTTCTGCGGGCGCCACAGGTGGCCGCGGCGGTCCTTGAACACCACCGGGGCGTCGAGGACGATCGAGGCCGGGTTGTAGCCGCGCTCGAAGGCGGCCGCATACACGAACGGCTTGAAGCTCGAACCGGGCTGGCGGCGCGCCTGGGTGGCGCGGTTGAACTTGGCGCCGGCGAAGCTATAGCCGCCGGACAAGGCGCGCAGGGCGCCGTTGCCGGGCTCCAGCGACACCAGCGCGGCCTGCGCCTGCGGCAGCTGGTCAAGGCGGTAGGTCACCACCGGCGGCTTGGCCGGCGCGGCCGGCTGGGCCGCTGCGGCCGTCGTGGCGCCGG
>NZ_JBPKJP010000061.1:0-26315 GCF_051217035.1 Lysobacter sp. 1R34A | reverse complement strand
CGGTTGCCGGGGCTGGCCTCCAGCACCACCGTCTCCAGGCGTTGGACCAGGCCGGCGGTGGCGAGTTCGGCGGTGGCCTCGGGCAGGAAGCCGGGGCGGCTGGCCTGCAGCTTGCGTACTTCCTCCAGGCGCAGGCTGATCTGCGGCGCCTGCTTGAGCTCCATGCGCTGGCGCAGTTCGCGCTCCTGCAGGCGGTCGATCTGTTCGCCGGCCTCCATCATCGGCACCGTCCACCACGGATGGACCAGCACCGCATAGGCGATCGCCAGCGCGGCCAGCAACAGGCCCAGCGCGAGCCAGCGCTCTCGGTCGGCGGCCCAGGTGCGCCAATTACTGCTCACGCGCGGCCTCCGGGGTCTGCTGCTTCGGCGGGCCGATCTCGGCGGTCAGGGTGAAACGGTCGCGGCTGGTCGCCGGGTCGGGCTGGACCGCGCCGGTCAGCGCCGGCGAGCGCCACAGCTTGGTGCCCTGCAGCTTGCCGATCAGCGACGACGCCTCGCGGCTCAGGCCGATCATCAACAGGCTCTCGTCCTCGATCGCGAGCTTCTCCAGATAGGTCGAATCGGGCAGCCGGCGGCTGAGTTCGTCGATCACTTCGACCGTGCTGGGGCGCGCGGCGCGGGTGCGGTCGAGGAAGGCCTGGCCGTCGATCAGGTCGACCAGCAACTGGCGCTGGGTCGCGGCCTGGCGCGCGGCGTTGGCGTTCTTGGCGATGGTCTGCTGCAGGCTGCGGCTGGCCTCGCGGCGGTTCTCGAGCACTTGCCACATCGCCGCGGCGAGCGCGAACACGGCGACCGCGGCCAGGGCCAGGTTCCAGTAACGGAAGGGGTCGCTGCGGGTGCGGCGCTGCGATGGCGGCAACAGGTTGACCCCGAGCGGCACGCCGTCGGCGCCGGCGACCTCGATCCCCGACAGGGTCGAAGCGAGCGGGCCGATCGCGGCGAGCTGCGGGTCCAGCGATTGGCGCGGCACCGCCACCAGTTCGGCGTCGAGCTGCCCGTCGCTGTCGCGGCGGGCCAGCACGCGCGCGTCGTAGGCGACGGCATCGGCGGTGAAAGGGGTCTGGCGGTCGATCTCGAAGCCGACCACATCGCGCAGGCGTTCGGCCGCGGCGGCCGGCAGGGTCAAGCGGCGGCGCAGGCTCGCGGCCGGCGGCAACAGCAGCCAGCGCGGCAGGTCGCCGACGCGCGGCGGCAGCAACGGCGCCAGCGGATCGGCGACGACGGCGCCGGCCGGTGCATTCAGGTCGGCCAGGCTCGGCAGCACCGCCAGGTCGCGCACTTCGTTGGCCTGCTGCAGGCGCAGGCGCACGCTGTCGCCGTCGACCTGCAACAGCAGGCGGCCGCGATCCACGCCCAGGGCCTGGCGCATGCGCAACGGCAGCCACGAGGCCAGGGTGCGCCCCCACCACGAAAAGAAGCCGCCCGCTCCGGGTGCGAAGCGCGCGCTCAAACGTCTGAACCGGTTTTCCCCCAACCGGCTTTCGGCAACGTGCGAGTTCATCGTGACGAAGCTCCCTCCTCCCAACGCAGCGGTGTATAGGCCATTCCGGGAACGGAACTCCCCCCTGCACGCACAACCACTCGCAATACCGATTCACGGCCATCCGCTAGCCGTGCATGGCTGTCGATACTATAGGTGCCGCTGCGTTCGCCGACGAGACCGGCGAGTTCGCCGCCGACTTGCGAGCCCGTCAACTGTGACCCGGGCTGCGTTCTGCGCCGTTGCTCGACCAGCTGAGCACCGTTCATCCCCATAGCATCGAGTACTTCCTTCGCCGCGAAAGCCGGTTCCGGCCGCGTGCGCCCGCTGTAAACCGTGACCAGAGGCTCGATCTTGGCATACAGCGCCGGCGTCATGCCCAGCACCTGTTCCAGCTCCGCAACGCTTTCGAACTCGGCGTCCTTGGCGCCGTAGGGGCGGCCGGCGGAGGCATAGTCGGCGTCTTCGGCGCCGCCCGCGGGTTGGGTCAGGGTATCGGCGTCGCGCCAGTCGAGGATCGCCGCGGCCAAGCGCGCCGCCTCGCCCTGCTCGATCTTGCCCACGCCCTGGATCAACGCGGTCAGCAAGGCGGCATCGCCTTGATTGAGGTCGACCTTGCCGTTCTCGTCGACGATCTTGATCTCGAGCCTGGCTTCGCCGAAGCGCCACGGGTTCGGGCGTCCGTCGGGTTGCCATTGCAGCTTCGGGTCGGTCATCGCCACCCGCGTCATCGCGTATTCGAGCCCGGCGCGCGCGGCGTTCTGCGCGACCAGGCCGCGCACCAGCACCCGCCCCTGCAGGTTCTCGGTGCGCGCCGACAATGCGAATGCGCCAATCAGCGCAGTCAACAAGGCGATTACCCACAGCACCAGAAGAAGCGCCGCACCGCGCGATCGTCGAGACGCGATCGTCGCATCGCGAGGTTTTTCGACGCATACCGCCCGCTGCGCCGCGCGCCGCGCGATGCCGTCTGCTGCCGTCCTGCTGGCTCGGATCGTCCGCATCACAACTCCGGCACGAAGCCGCCGGCCGTCGCGCTGGCGAGCGGCAGGGCCACCACCAGCGGCGGCCAGGCGCGGCCGTCGCGGTCGGTCAATGTGACTTCGACGAACAAGGGCAGTTGCTCCGGCGTCTGCCAGCGCTCCTGCCACTCTCCGAGTTCGCCGCGTTGCGGATCCATCGAGCGATAACGGAAGCGCGCCGACTTCAGGCCCTCGACCAGCAACTCGGGCGGACGCTCGCGTGCCTCCTTGATGGTTTCGCCGGCCAGCACCATCGACAAGGACAGCAGGATGCGGGCCTGATCGCCATCGCCCTCGATCACGAAGTCGTGCAGATACGGTCCGCCCTGGCCCAGGTAATCGGGCAGGTCGGCGACGAAACGCAGGCGGTCGGGCTCGCCGACGAAGCGTTGCGGCACCGCGGTGCTCTGGTCGAACGCGAATGGAATCGGCCGGGTCGCGGCGATGCGCTTGCGCAGGAACCCCTCGACCGCGCGTTCGCGCTCGCTGCGCTGGGCCAGGGCCTCGCCGCGCGAAGCGGTCTTGGTCGCCGCCGACAGAGTGGCGAACGCGAGGGTCAAGCCGGCCACCAGCAACACCATCGCCAGCAGCACTTCGATCAGAGTGAAACCGCGTGCGCGGCGAGGCGAAGCGGTGCCGCGCACCGCCCTCGTCGGACCAGCCATGCGCGCCATCAGAACTGCACCTCGTTGGAAGCCGCCGCGGTGCGCAGGGTGCGCAGCAGCAAGCGGCGACCGCCGCCGCCCTCGCCCCACTCCACCGCCAGCTGGACCTCGAACATGCGCATCGCATTGGGATCGATCGGCTGCGACGAGGCGGGCATCGGATCGCGCCACGGCGCCACGCCGAGGGTCCAGCGATAGCGGCCGTTCTCGAACTCGCCGCTGCGTTGGCCTGGCTTGAGCGGTTGCCCGACCCCGACCTGGTCCATCAGCGATTGCGCGTACAGCGCGGCGCGGCCGGCATCGCTGGACCAGCGCACCTGGCGCGTCGCGCCCGACAAGGTGCCGAGCAACAAGGACAACGCCATCGCCAGCAAGGCGAAGGCGACGATCACTTCCAGCAAGGTGTAGCCGCGCTCGCGGCGTTGCGAGAGCGGACGCCGCAGGCGCATGGGCATCGATGCGCACACGGGCGCTTTCATCGCGGCGCCTCGCCGCGCTTGAGCTTGACCTCGCCGGTCAACCAGGCGACATCGACGTTCCAGGCCGCCTGCTTGACGTTGAGCTTGATCCGCCCGCCGGTGGAGGCGCCGTCGGCGAAGAACAGGATCGCGCCCTCGCCGCGGCGCGGCTGCAGTTCGCGCGCGCCGGTGAAGGTCACGCCGACCGCCTTGGGAATATCCCCCTTGCGCCCGTTCGGTGCGGTCCAGGTGCGCGCGGCCGGGTCGATGGTGAATGTCTGCGAGCGCCCGGTCGAGATCGCCTGGCTGCGGGTATAGCGCAGTTGCGAAGCGATTTCCTTGGACGCCGAGCGCAGCTGCATGCCGCTCATGCCGCCGCTCATCATGCCGACGGTCAACACGCCGATCGCCGCGATCAGGGCGATCACCAACAGCATTTCCAGCAACGACATGCCGCGCATCGAAGCCGGCCGCGACGGGCCGCTGGCGCGACTCGCTCGCATGGCGCACGCAGGAGCGCACCGGACGGCGTTCGCCCCGGCCCGGTCCCCCCGCCCTCCGGCGGAGGGCCTGTGCCGCAGGCGTGTCATCGCAGGCGCTTACTCAGTTGTTCTTGATGTCGCCGTCGACGCTGCTGCCGCCGGCCTTTCCGTCCTTGCCGTAGCTGACCAGATCGTAGGGACCGCTTTCGCCCGGCTGGCGGTACTCGATCGCGTGGCCCCAGGGGTCCTTCAGCTCGGTTTCCTTGGCGTACGGCCCCAGCCAACCGTTGGCGTCGGCCGGCTGCTTGACCAGTTCCTCGAGCGAACCCGGCAGGCGGCCGGTGTCCATCTGGAACGAGTCGATCTTGCCGGCGAGGGTCTGCACCTGGCCCTTGGCGAGGTTGTAGTCGCCTCGGTCCTTGCCGCCGAGCACGCGGTTGCCGACGAAGGCGAGCACTGCGCCGATCAGCACGATCACGATGATGATCTCGATCAGGCTCATACCGCGCTGGCCGGCCGGGGACGGGGAACGGGTAATCGAACGGGGATTGCGCATCTCAGTGATCATCCATAGTGGTGGGTTCTGGACAGAGGTTGTGCTTCAACGGCCGGGACAAGGCAAGGGGGTCGAAGCCGTCGCTCGCATCCGAGGGACTGCATAGGATTCTGTTCCGCGCCGATCGGCGAAAGTTCGCGCGAATCGGCTGCCGGTACAGCCGGCGTTCAAGCGCGCGGCATGAACGGGCGGTCCGCGACGACGGCAGGCCGGTACCGACACCGCCGTGCTCAACCGATCGCATTGGTGAGGTCGTACAGCGGCAGCAGCACCGCCATCACGACCGTGGCGACGATGCCGGCCAGCACCACCGTCACCACCGGGACGAGGGCGGCGAGCATGCGGTCCAGGGCCATGCCGGTGTCCTGTTCGAAGGTCTCGGCGGTCTTCATCAGCATCGCATCGAGCGCGCCGGACTCCTCGCCGACCTGGATCATCTGCAGGGCCAGGCGCGGGAAGCGCTTGCCCTTGCCGAGCGCGGTCGACAGCGCGACGCCGTTCTTGACGTCTTCGCCGGCGGCATCGACGTCGGCGGCGAGGACACGGTTGTTGAGCACGTTGCGGCCGATGCCGATCGCGGTCATCAAGGGCACGCCGTTGCGCACCAGGGTGCCCAAGGTGCGCGCCAGGCGCGCGGTCTCGATCTTGCCGATCAGCGGGCCGACGAACTTGCGCTTGAGCAGCCAGGCGTCGAGCGCCTCGCGGAACGCGGGATCGCGGCGCTTGCGGTCGAACCAGAGAAAGCCGACCGCGGGAATCGCGACCAAAACGATCCACCAGTCGCGCACGAACAGGCCGAGCCACAGCACCACCTGGGTGAACATCGGCAGCTCGGCGTCGAGGCTTTCGTACATCGCGCCGAACTGCGGCACCACGTAGCCGAGCAGGAACAGCAGGCTCGCGCCGACCATGACCATCAGGATCGCCGGATAGATCAGCGCATTGATGACCCGGCCCTGCAGCACGCGGCTGCGTTCGAGATAGTCGTCGAGCCGCGACAGGGTTTCGTGCAGGTTGCCGCCGGCCTCGCCGGCCCGGACCATGTTGATGTACAGGCGCGAGAAGGTGCCGTGCTGGCGCTCCAGCGCGACCGACAGCGACGTGCCGCCGCGCACCGCATCGCGGATGTCGGCGACCGTGCTCCTGGCGGTGTCGTCCTCGGGCAGGTCGAGCAGGATGGTCAGCGCGCGGTCCAGCGGCTGGCCGGCGCCGAGCAGGGTCGACAACTGCTGGGTGAACTGCACCAGCCGCGCCCCGGTGAAGGGCTTGGGCTTGAACAAGGCCTTCCACGACGACGACGCCCCCGCTTCCGAGGCCAGCTTGGCCTCGACCGGCAAATGCCCCTGCTCCTGCAGACGCTGCACGACCTCGGTACCGCTCGCGGCCTCCATCTGGCCATCGAGCAGCTCGCCGCGCGCATTCAGGGCTTTGTAGTGGAAAAGAGGCATGGGGACTCGGGACTCGGGATCGAACTCAGGATCGCAGCGGCGGGCGGGGGCGCACGCGAATCGGGCTCTTGCGAGTCCCAAGTCCCGAGTCCCGAGTCCCGCCGCTCCAGCGCTTATGCATCCTCAGTCACCCGCAACACTTCCTCGATCGTGGTCTGGCCGGCGAGCGCCTTGACGATGCCGTCCTCGTACATGGTGCGCATGCCGGCGCTTTCGCGCGCGATCTGCTCGATCTCGCCCATGCCGGCGTGACGCATCACCGCGCGGCGCAGTTCGTCGTTCATGACGAGGAATTCCATGATCGTGGTGCGGCCGTGGTAACCGCTCGGCGCCAGCGCCGAACCGCGCGGGCGGAACAGGTAGATGTCGCCCTCGGGCTGGTAGCGGCGCAGGTTGAACTTTTCGATTTCCTCGGGCGAGGCGAGGTATTTCTCGGCATGGGTCGGCTCGAGGCGGCGCACCAGGCGCTGGGCCAGGATGCCGTTGATCGTCGAGGTCAGCAGGTAATCCTCGACGCCCATGTCGAGCAGCCGGGTGATGCCGCCGGCGGCGTTGTTGGTGTGCAGGGTGCTGAGCACCAGGTGGCCGGTCAGCGCCGACTGGATCGCGATGCGGCAGGTCTCCAGGTCGCGCATTTCGCCGATCATGATGATGTCCGGGTCCTGGCGGACGATCGAACGCAGCGCATGGGCGAAGTCGAGGCCGATCTGCGGCTTGGCCTGGATCTGGTTGATGCCCTCGATCTGGTACTCGACCGGGTCTTCGACGGTGATGATCTTGACGTCGCTGGTGTTGAGCTTGCTCAGCGCCGTATACAAGGTGGTGGTCTTGCCCGAACCGGTCGGACCGGTCACCAGCATGATGCCGTGCGGCTGGTCGAGCACCTTCTGGAACTGCGGGAGGAACTCGTCGGTGAAGCCGAGCTTGTAGAAATCGAACACGACCGTCTCGCGGTCGAGCAGTCGCATCACCACCGATTCGCCGTGCGCGGTCGGCACGGTGCTGACGCGCAGGTCGAGCTCCTTGCCCTGCACCCGCAACATGATGCGGCCGTCCTGCGGCAGGCGGCGCTCAGCGATGTTGAGCTTGGCCATGATCTTGATGCGGCTGATCACCGCCGCGGTGAGGTTGGCCGGCGGGCTTTCGCCCTCGGCCAGCACACCGTCGACGCGGTAGCGCACCTTCAGGCGGTTCTCGAACGGCTCGATATGGATGTCCGAGGCGCGCAACTCCACCGCGCGCTGGATCACCAGGTTGACCAGCCGGATCACCGGCGCTTCCGAAGCCAGGTCGCGCAGGTGCTCGACGTCGTCGAGATCGCCCGCGCCCTCGCCTTCCGCGGTCTCGACGATCGCACCCATCGCACTGCGGCCCTGGCCGTACCAGCGCTCGACCAGGTCGCCGACCTCCGAGCGCAGGGCCACGTAGGGACGGACCTCGCGCTGGGTCGCCAGACGCAGGGCGTCGAGCTGGTAGAGGTCCTGCGGATCGGCCATGAGCACGTCGACGTGGTGCTCGCCCTCGCCGACCGGGCAGACCGCGAACTGCTTCATGAACTTGGGCGTCAGCGCCACCCCTTCGGGCGGCAGCTCGGGCGCGTCCTTGATGCTGACCAGGGGCAACTCGAGCGCCGCGGCCACGGTTTCGGCGTGATCGCGCTCGGACACCAGCCCGAGCCGCGCCAGCAACGCGAGCAGGCTGCCGCCGGTTTCCTCCTGGAGCCGGCGCGCGCGCGCGAGGTCGGCCTCCTTGAGGCGACCCTTCGCCAGCAGGGCGTCGACGATACGGAGATCGACCGTGGCCTGGGCGTCCCCGCCCGCCGGTACTGCCTGGGCGGTCGGTTCGTTGGATGTGGCTACTGCGTTCACGTCACCCTCCTGCGCGTGATTCCCCGACTTTAGCAGTTTCGTTCGCCGTCTCGACCAGCCCGGATCCGGCCGGGTAGCCGACGGTGAATGAAGCACAGTCGTCGAAGCTAGAGTGACGATGCCCGGCCCGAGTCGCAGGACTTCGGATTCATGAACAGGGGCAGTTACGGACTGAAAGATCAGTCACATTTTGTTCGCGCGGACGCCATTGGCCGGGCATGCCGGTGCCGTGGTGCTGTGCTAGCTGGCGAAGTAAAGAGCTGCATTCGCTTCGAAGGGCCGTGGCAGCAAGCCTCGGCCTGTCGCCGGTCAGTCTGCCGGCACGGCCTCCAACCAGCTCTCGTGAATTTCGTTCGCCGCCCCGTCTTCGTACTCCACCGTATAGACGACACCCGGCGGAAATCGCGAGAAGTGAGCGCCGGGCGGTCTGTCCTCGAACACTCCTACCACCCAGCCGATACTTCCGGGCCGCAACGGTCCATCCGCGGCCTCTGCGACTCGAACGATATCGTCGTAGGTGAACTTGCTCACTTACCCTTCCGGTGTCCGGCGCTGACGCGCCCCTTCGAACCCGCATGATTCGCATGCGACCGCCTTCGAATCTACACCGGCAAACCTGCCACCGCACTGACAGCGACGCAACGACAACGAAAACAAAAGGGCGCCATCGGCGCCCGTTTCGTCGTCATCGGTCAGCGTGTCGATCGACCCTCGCCTACCCCACCCACACCCGCGCATTGCGGAACATGCGCAGCCACGGCGAGTCGCCGCTCCAGTCGCGCGGCGACCAGCTGAAGTTGGCGTTGCGCAGGGTGCGCTCGGGGTGCGGCATCAGGATCGTGGCGCGACCGTCGCTGCTGGTCAGGCCGGCGATGCCGTCGGGCGAGCCGTTCGGGTTGAGCGGGTAGCGGTCGGCGACGCGGCCGTCGCCGTCGATGTAGCGCAGCGAGACGTTGGCCGCGGTCTGGTCGAGGTTGCTGGCGAAGCGGGCCCGGCCTTCGCCATGGGCGACCGCGACCGGGATGCGCGAGCCGGCCATGCCGCGGAAGAACAGCGACGGCGACTCGGCCACTTCGAGCAGGCCCAGGCGCGCTTCGAACTGCTCGCTGCGGTTGCGCAAGAACACCGGCCAATGCTCGGCGCCGGGCACGATCGGCTTGAGCTGGGCCAGCATCTGGCAACCGTTGCAGACGCCGAGCGAGAAGCTGTCTTCGCGGGCGAAGAACGCGGCGAAGGCGTCGCGCAGGGCGCTGCGTTCGAGGATGCTGGTGGCCCAGCCGCGTCCCGCGCCGAGCACGTCGCCGTAGCTGAAACCGCCGCAGGCGGCGAAGCCCTTGAAGTCCTCGAGCTGGAAGCGGCCATTGATCAGGTCGCTCATGTGCACGTCGAAGGCTTCGAAGCCGGCGCGGTCGAAGGCCGCGGCCATTTCGATCTGGCCGTTGACGCCCTGCTCGCGCAGGATCGCGACCTTCGGCCGCACCCCGGTGTTGATGAAGGGAGCGGCGACGTCTTCGGCGGTGTCGAAGCTCAGCTTCGGCTTGAGGCCCGGCGCATTGAAGTCGCGCGCGATCGCACGCTCTTCGTCGGCGCATTCGGGGTTGTCGCGCAGCTTCTGCAGCGCATGGCTGGTCGACCACCAGGCATCGAACAGCTCGTCCCAACGCCATTCGACCAGGACCTTGCCGTCTTCCTTGACCCGCACCGCGGCGGCCGTGGTCGGCTTGGCGATGCGCTGCGCGCAATCGATCAGGCCGTGGCGGGCGATCAGGTCGGCGAACTCGGCGCGGTCCTCGTCGGCGATCTGCACGATCGCGCCGAGCTCTTCGTTGAACAGGGTGCGGAACGGATCCTCGCCCCAGCCGTCGAGGCTGATGTCGAGACCCAGGCGCGAGCAGAACGCCATTTCCGACAGCGCGGCGAAGGCGCCGCCGTCGCTGCGGTCGTGATACGCCAGCAGCAGGCCGGCTTCGCGCGCGTCGCGGATCAGCTCGAAGAAATCGCGCAGGCGCTGCGGACTGTCGAGATCGGGCACGCCGGTTTCGTGGCGCGCGCCCTCGCCCGGCACGCCGGCGAAGGCCGGCAGGCCGCCGTCGCGGCCGGCGTCGGGATGGCACTGGGCCAGCACCGAGCCGCCGAGGCGCTGCTTGCCGGCGCCGAGGCCGATCAGCCACAGCTCGCTGTCGGGGTCGCGCGACAGCAGCGGGGTCAGTTGCTGGCGCACGTCGACCACCGGGGCGAACGCGCTGACGATCAAGGACACCGGCGAGACCGACTTGTGCATGACGGGACTCGCAACAGCCGCGTCTCCGTCCTGCCCTTCATCCGCCTGCCCTGCGCGAGTCCCGAGTTCCGAGTCCCGGGTCCCGAGCCACTGCGCCTGCATCGACAGCGAATCCTTGCCGACCGGGATGCTCAGTTCGAGTTCCGGGCACAATTCCAGGCCGACCGCCTTGACCGCGTCGAACAGCAGCGCGTCTTCGCCCGGATGCGATGCGGCCGCCATCCAGTTGGCCGACAGCTTGATGCGGTTGAGCGATTCCACCGGCGCGGCGCACAGGTTGGTGATCGCCTCGCCGACCGCCATGCGCGCGGCGGCGGCGGCATCGAGCAGGGCCAGCGGCGTGCGTTCGCCGATCGACATCGCTTCGCCGACGTAACCGTCGAAGTCCGACAAGGTGATCGCGCAATCGGCCAGCGGCAGCTGCCAGGGGCCGATCATCTGGTCGCGCGCGACCAGGCCGCCGACAGTGCGGTCGCCGATGGTGATGAGGAAGTTCTTGGCCGCGACGGTCGGATGCGCGAGCACGCGCAAGCCGGCCTCGCGCAGGTCGAGTCCGTCCCACTGCAGCGCCGGCCACGGCGCGTCGGCGGGATAACGGGTGTCGCGGTGCATCTTCGGCGGCTTGCCGAACAGCAGGTCCATCGGCAAATCGATAGGCCAATCGGCATCGACGATGCGGTTATCGCCATACACCGTCTCGACCGTCGCGCCATAGCCGACCACCAGGCGCTCTTCCGCGGTCGCATAACCGACCACGGCGAAGGGGCAGCGCTCGCGCTCGCAGATCGCGGCGAAGTCGGCGACGCGGTCGGCCGGCAGGCCGAGCACGTAGCGTTCCTGCGATTCGTTGCACCACAGCTGCATCGGCGACAGCGAGGGATCGTCGCTCGGCACCTTGGCCAGGTCGATCACGCCGCCGAGGCCGGAATCGTGCAGCAGCTCGGGGATGGCGTTGGACAGACCGCCGGCGCCGACATCGTGCGCGCTGTCGATCGGATTGGCTTCGCCGAGTGCGACGCAACGGTCGATCACTTCCTGGCAGCGACGCTCCATTTCCGGGTTGTCGCGCTGGACGCTGGCGAAATCGAGCGCTTCGGCGCTGTCGCCGGAAGCGACCGAACTGGCGGCGCCGCCGCCGAGACCGATCAGCATCGCCGGGCCGCCGAGCACGATCACCGCATGGCCCGGCTTCAGGCCGAGCTTGGCGACCTGGACCCGGTCGATCGCGCCGAGGCCGCCGGCCAGCATGATCGGCTTGTCGTAGGCGCGGGCGAGGCTGGCGTTGCCGGTCTCGCCCTCGGCCAGCTCGAAGCTGCGGAAATAACCGACCAGGTTCGGACGGCCGAATTCGTTGTTGAACGCGGCCGCGCCGAGCGGGCCGTCGAGCATGATTTCCAGGGCCGGCGCCATGCGCGGATTGAGCGTGCGCTCGCCTTCCCACGGCTGCGGCAGGGTCGGGATGCGCAGGTGCGAAACGCTGAAACCGCACAGGCCGGCCTTGGGACGGCCACCGCGCCCGGTCGCGCCTTCGTCGCGGATCTCGCCGCCGTTGCCGGTGCTGGCGCCCGGGAACGGCGCGATCGCGGTCGGGTGGTTATGGGTTTCGACCTTGATGCAGAACGCCGAGGGCACCTGCGCTTCGGCCGCATAAGCCTGGCTGCCGGGCTGCGGGCGGAAACGCCGCGCCGGATAGCCTTCGACCACCGCGGCGTTGTCGCTGTACGCCGACAGGGTGTTTTCGGGCGTCTGCGCGTGGGTGTTCTTGATCATCTTGAACAGCGACTGCGGCTGTTCACGGCCTTCGAGCGTCCACGAGGCGTTGAAGATCTTGTGCCGGCAATGCTCGGAGTTGGCCTGCGCGAACATCATCAGTTCGACGTCGGACGGGGTGCGGCCGAGCGCGGCGTAACGCTCGCGCAGATAGCCGATCTCGTCCTCGGCCAGGGCCAGCCCGAGCCGGCCGTTGGCCGATTCGAGTTCGTCGAGGGGAATGCGTTCGAGCTCGCCGCGCGCCGGCACGGCGAACAATGCCGCCGCATCGTCGCGCGCTTCGAGCAGCGACTGGGTCATCGGGTCGTGCAGGACCTTGGCCAGCGCGCCCTGGGTGGCGGCGTCGCTCGGCCAGCCTTCCAGGTCGTAGCGGGTGCCGCGCTCGACGCGCTTGACCGGCTGGCCGGCCCCGCGCAGCAACTCGGTGGCCTTGCTCGCCCACGGCGACAGGGTGCCCAGGCGCGGGGTCACGTAGCGCGAGACGGCCGCATCGGTGCGGGCGGCTTCATGCGGTTCGGCCTGGAGGATGCGGCGCAGGGTCGCGTCGTCGGGCGCGGCGCCGGGCTCGGGTTCGACCCAGTAGACGGGCCAGGCATCGAGCAGGCGGATACTCGGATGAAGGGCGGACAGTCGAGCTTGGAGACGCTCGCGGCGGAACGAAGACAGGGCCGAATGGCCCTCGAGGACGATCATGTCCGGGGAACCGTGCAACGCAGGGCCCGGTATTGTATCCAAAACCGCCAGCGAGCTTCGGCTTTGCCTTTAGCCAGGCCGCGACCGGGCCATGGGGGAGTCGGCGGGCCCCTGCCTCGGCGCGCTGGGGTGCCGTTGCCATTCCCGGCCGCCGCCGGTTCCGCCTTCGGGCCGGCCCGGCCGATCGCGAAACGCTGTCCCGGAAACGACATCGCCGCCCAGTGGGCGGCGATGCGGTCGAACCCGGCCGGGAAGCCGGGCGCGGGGTCTTGCTCAGAGCCCGCCGGTCGGCACGGCGACGGCCGCGGTCGGCTTGGCGCCCGAGGCGGCCGGCTTGGATTCGGCGGCGATCTTGTCCAGCGCCTCGCGCAGCTGCGCCGGCGGCACGTAGCCGCCGAGCTGGATGCCCTCGGAGGTCAGGATCATCGGCGTACCGGTCAGGCCGACGCGCTGGCCGACGTTGTACTGCATGGTCACGGTGTTCTTGCAGTCCTTGTTCGGTATGGTCTGCTCGCTCTTGGCGTCGGTCAGGGCCTTGCGGCGGTCGACCGCGCACCACACCGAAACCATCTTCTTGTAATCCTCGCTGCCGATGCCCATGCGCGGGAAGGCCAGGTACTCGACCGCGATGCCCTGGCGGTTGTACTCGGCGATCTCGCTGTGCAGCTTGCGGCAATAGCCGCATTCGACGTCGGTGAAGATCGTCACCGTGTGCTTCGGATTGGCCGGAGCGAAGACGATGCGCTCGCTGGCCGGGATGGTCTTCAGCAGGTCCTTGCGCATGCCGGCGAGGCTGTTTTCGCTGAGGTTCTTCTTGGCCTGGGTGTCGAACAGCGCGCCGCCCGAGCCCGGCAGGAACAGATAGCGGCCGTCGTCGCTGACGTACACGACCTGGCCCTGGGCCAGCGCCTCGCGGAAGCCCGGCACCGGCGAGGGGCCGACCTTGTCGATGCTGACGTTGGGGTTGAGCTGGCGGATGGCCTCGACGGCCAGCGCATCGGCGCTGCCGGCCTTGACCTGCGGCGCCGAGCCCTTGGCGGCGGCCGTGGTCTTGGCGGGGGCGGCCGGATCGCTCTTGGCGGCGGCGCCCTGCGGCGCCTGGGCACAGGCGGACAGGCTGATCGCGCCGAGCACGGCGAAAATGATGCGCTTCATCAATCGAATCCTTGGCGTTCTGAGGTCGGGGTCTTGGACCGCTCGACGAGGAATAGGTTCTGCCGATTGTGGCACGGCCGGCCGCGCGAGCGCGGATCCGGAACCGCAGTCACGCGGCGAAGTGGCGATGGGAGTCGCGGTTTGGGGGTGTGGTCGGCCGAGACGCGCCCGGGCCTAGGGTGGGAGCGGCGCGAGTCGCGATCGCCGCCGAAGCTCGCTCAAACGAAGACCCCGCCGCGCGCCTTCCCCTGTAGGAGCGGCGCGAGCCGCGACCCGTAACTACGGTCAGCGGCGCCGGCCGGGTTCAGTCAGGCCCCACGCGATGCGGCAGTGCCGCCGGCCGCTTCGTTGGGGTGCTCGCGATCTGACGGGACGTGCCCCGGCCCGGCACAGGGGCGCCGGGCGTTCAGAGCAGCAGGCGGCAATGCCGCCGGCCGCTTCGTTGGGGTGCTCGCGATCTGACGGGACGTGCCCCGGCCCGGCGCAGGGGCGCCGGGCGTTCAGAGCAGCAGGCGGCAGTGCCGCCGGCCGCTTCGTTGAGGTGCTCGCGATCTGACGGGACGTGCCCCGGCCCGGCACAGGGGCGCCGGGCGTTCAGAGCAGCAGGCGGCAGTGCCGCCGGCCGCTTCGTTGGGCTGCTCGCGATCCGACGGGACGTGCCCCGGCCCGGCGCAGGGGCGCCGGGCGTTCAGAGCAGCAGGCGGCAGTGCCGCCTAAGCGCTGCTCTTCACCCCCTCGGATGATGTTGGGCGTGGAGGCGTTTCAGTTGTTCGCGCGCCACCAGGGTGTAGATCTGGGTGGTCGACAGGGAACTGTGGCCGAGCAGCATCTGCAGGGCGCGCAGGTCGGCGCCGTGGTTGAGCAGGTGGGTGGCGAAGCTGTGGCGCAGGCCGTGCGGGCTGATCTTGGACGGGTCGATGCCGGCGACGGCGGCATAACGCTTGACCAAATGCCAGAACTCTTGCCGGCTCGGGGCCTCGCCGCTCGCGGTCAGGAACAACGGCGCGAGCGCGCGTTTGCCGGCCAACTGCGGGCGCGATTGGGCCAGATAGCGCTCGAGCCAGTGCTGGGCCTCTTCGCCTAGCGGCACCAGCCGTTCCTTGCTGCCCTTGCCGGTGACCCGCAGCACGCCCTGGCGCAGGTTGACCGCGGTCGACGGCAGATTGACCAGTTCGCTCACCCGCAGGCCGGAGGCGTACATCAACTCGAGCATGGCGCGGTCGCGCAATCCCAGTGGTTCGTCGACGACCGGAGCGGCCAGCAAGGCTTCGATCTGGCTTTCGGCCAGGGCCTTGGGCAAGGAGCGCGGCAGTTTCGGCGGCGCCAGCAAGGCGGTGGGGTCGTCGCTGCGCTCGCCGCGGCGCAGGCGATAGGCATAGAACGCGCGCAGCGCCGACAGCAGGCGGGCGTTGCTGCGCGGAGAATAGCCTTCGCGGGTGCGCCAGGCCAGATAGTCGAACAAGGCCGAGCGGTCGGCATCGGCGATGCCGGCGCGCCAGCGCGCCAGCCCTTCGAGATCGCGGCGGTAGCTGTCGAGGGTCTGCTGGGCGAGGCCGTTCTCGGCCCAGATCGTGTCGAGAAAGGACTTGATCGCCGCATCGTCGGCGTCGCCCAGCGGCGGCAGGGCCATCGCCTGGCTGCGGCGTTCGGCGGGGGTGGCGGCACTCATCGCCGCAGCTTAGCAGGCGGTCCGGCAGCCTATATCCTGATGCGATGAGCTCGAACGACACTCCTGCCACCGACTCCGCACCCACCAAGCCGGCCGCCTTGGTCGGTTGGCGCCTGCTGGCGTTGTTCTACGATTTTTGGCCGGCCGCGGCGCTGTGGCTGGTGGCGAGTGCGGTGTTCACCGTCGCCTACACCTTGTCCGGGCACGGACAGCGCGAAAACATCGAGCCGTTCAGCGCGCTGCAGTGGGCGCTGTGGTTCGTGTGCTGGCTGATCGCCGGCGGTTACGCGACGCTGAGCTGGCGCCGCGGCGGGCAGACCCTGGGCATGCGCCCCTGGCGCCTGCGCGTGACCGGCGCCGATGGCGCGGCGCCGCCATGGCGCGCGCTGTGGCTCCGGTATGCGGTCGGCACCCTGTCGCTGGCCGCGCTCGGCCTGGGCTTCTGGTGGGCCTGGTTCGATCGCGACCGCCTGGCCTGGCACGACCGCGCCAGCGGTACACGGATGCAGCGCTTGCCCAAGCGGGCGAAGTGATGGCGGTGCGGAGTCCGGCAAAGCTGCGGACGCCGGGCTTCGCTACCACTGTGGGAGCGGCGGGCGCCAGGGTTTGTAAAGGCTTATGGCAAGAGACCGCAGAGTTCTCGGAACTGTGGGCGCCGACGTCGTCACCACTGTAGGAGCGGCGCGAGCCGCGACCAAGGGACAGGCAAAGGCAGCATCGCCCGCGTCATTGGTCGAAGCCTCGAACCATCGCGGGGGGAGCGGCGTGAGCCGCGACCGCGCCACTGAAGGCAACAGCGCCGGTCGGATTCACCCAAGGGGCTCCAGCCGCGGCCTCAGTACCGCTGGATGCTTCCTTGGGGTAATCGCGATCTGACTCGACGCGCCCGGCCCGGCGCAGCGCGCCGGGCGTTCATCGAAAGCGCGAGCCAGTGGCGAGGCCTCGTTGCGAGAACGCGTGAGCTGATAGCTGCGGCCCCGGCCCGGCGCAGCGCGCCGGGCGTTCACGCAGTCCACGCGGCAGTGCCGCGGCTTCGTTGCAAGAACGCGTGAGCTGAGAGCTGCGACCCCGGCCCGGCGCAGCGCGCCGGGTGTTCATCGAAAGCGCGAGCAGTGGCGGGGCCTCGTTGCGAGAACGCGTGAGCTGATAGCTGCGGCCCCGGCCCGGCGCAGCGCGCCGGGCGTTCATCGAAAGCGCGAGCCAGTGGCTCGCGAGCGCTTTCGATTCACCCCGAACGCCGTTTGAACAGGTAGGCCGAGACGGCCAGCATCACCACGGTCGGCGCGGCATAGGCCAGGCGGAAGTCGAAACGGAACACCTTGGCCAGTTCGACGAACTGGGTCTGCAACTGCCAGAACAGCAGGGCGAACACGATGCCGATGAACAGGCGCTTGCCCATGCCGCCGCTGCGCAGGCTGCCGAAGGCGAACGGGATCGCCGCCAGGCATAGGGTCAGCACGTTCAGCGGATAGAACCAGCGGCCCCAGTAATAGGCCTCGAATTCGGCCGCATCGAGGCGGTTGCGCTCTCGGTCCTCGATCGCCTTGTGCAGGGCCTTGGCGCTGAGGTAGCGCGGACGGTTGCTGCCGCTCATCAAGGCCGCGCTGTCGAGCTTGGACTCCCAGCGCTCTTCGGCGACATGGACCTGTTCGGCCGACTTGGCCAGGAAGGTGGTGCGGGTGACGTCGCGCAGCAGCCAGCCGCCCGGGCGGTGCTCGGCGATCTTGGCCAAGGCCAGCGACGCCAGGCGTCCGTCCTCGCCGAACTGGTACAGGCTGACGTTGCGCAGCTCCAGCCAGCGGTCCTGGCCCTCGCTACGCTCCTGGCCCTGGCTGGCGCTGAGGATCACGTCGCCCTCGCGCGCCCAGACCCCGGAATACTGGGCCACGACCTGGTTGTTGGACTTGGCCGCGGTCTTGAGCGCGTCGGCGCGGCGCTGGCCTTCCGGCGCCAGGGTCTCGCCGTTGACCACCATCAGCAGGGTCAGCAGCGCCAGCGCACCGGCCACGGCCAGGCTCAGGCGCCGCCGGGACAGGCCGACCGCGCGCAGCACGGTCAGCTCCGAGGTCGAGGCCAGCTGGCCCAGCGCCATCAGCGCGCCGATCACCGCGGCATAGGGGAACAGGGCGTAAGCGCGGCGCGGCACGGTCATGGCCATGTAGGCCAGGGCCTGCATCAGGCCGTAGCGGCCCTTGCCGACGTCGCCGAACTCGCCGACGAGGCTGAGCATGAAATCCAGGCCCAGCAGCACCGCCCAGGTCAGCAGCACGGTGCCGAGCACGGTCTTGCCGACGTAGACGTCGTGAATCTTCGGGAACGGCTTCATCGCGCGCTCCGCTTGCGGGCGACGCGGCCGTCGCGGAAGTACAGCCAGCCGGCCACCGCCAACAGCGGCAAAGTCAGCCACCACAGGCCGAGGAAGGTCGGGATCTTGCCGTCTTCCAGCCAGCCCTTGCCCATCATCATGAAGTTGTTGCCGATCAGATACGCCAGAAAGCCCATCAAAACGCTGCCGTAGCGGGCCTGGCGCGGGGTGCTGCGCGCCAACGGCACCGCCAGCAGGGCGAACGCCAGCGCCAGCAGCGGCGGCGCGATCCGGTAATGCAGCTGGGCCGCGGCCTCGCGGCGCGGATCGCCGAACAACTCGGTGGTCGCCATCATCTCGGGCAGGGACGGGTCGTAGCGGTCCTCGCTGGCCGGCAGCAGCACGTCGTTGCTGGCGTAGCGCATCAGCCGGTAGTTGAGGCCGCCGTCCTTCGGGCCCTCGACCTCGAACCCGTCTTCCAGGGTCAGATAACGGTCGCCGTTCGGGCGCACGGTCAGGTGACCGGTCTTGGAGGTGGTGACGTCCTGGCGGTCGGGCTTGTTGCGATAGATGAAGATGCGCTCGAAGCGAGTGCCGTCGTTGGACATCGCGCCGACGTAGATCACTCCGTTGTCGTTGGGCAGGCCGGTGAAGGCGCCCGGCTCCAGGCCGGCCACGACCAGGCTGCGGCTGGCTTCGTTGATCATCTGGCGCGAGGCGCGGTCGGCCCAGGGGCCCAGCCACAGCGAACAGGCGGCGACGACGGCCACGATCGGCCCGACCACCATCAACAAGGGCTTGAGCAGCCGGCGCGGGCCCACGCCGATCGATGCGATCACCGGCATTTCCGAATCGCGATAGAGCCGGCCGATGCCCAGCATCAACCCCAGCATCAGCGCCAGCGGCAGGATCAGCGGCAGCCACTTGATCAGCACCAAGCCGAGCTGCAGCAGCATCAGCCCGGCCGGGACCTTGCCCTTGGCGATGTCCTCGAGCACGTCGGTGAAGGCGCCGCCGACGCTCACGATCAGCAACACCACCAGGGTCGCGAAGACGGCCTGGGCGAATTCGCCAGTCAGATATCGGTCAAGCTTGAGCATCGGGCTTCGGCATCGGGCGGGCTTGCTTTAAACTCGGGGGTTCGTTCGACGGCCGACCTGTCCGCTCGCGTTCCGGGATTCCCGGAGGCTCGAGGTCGAGGACCGAGGACGGCGGCACGGGCATCACGCCCCGGACCGACGCCCGGCAAAGCCGATCGATTGTACGGACAAACTCTTCTTGGCTGCTGGGAATCTGTTGGATGACCCTCGAATTCGACCTGAACCGCGACGCGCTCGCGGCCGCTCAAACCGATTGCGTCGTGGTAGGCGCCTTCGCCGACAAGACCCTGACGGCTGCCGCGCGAACGCTGGATGAAGTCAGCGGCGGGCGCCTGACGGCTTTGCTCGAGCGGGGCGACATCAGCGGCAAGACCGGCAAGACCTCTTTGCTACACGACCTGCCCGGCGTGACCGCGACGCGGGTGCTGGTGATCGGCCTGGGCGAGGCCGGCAAGTTCGGCGTCGCCCAGTATCTCAAGGCGGTCGGCGACGCCGCGCGCGCGCTCAAGACCGGCCCGGTCGAGCATGCGCTGCTGACCCTCAGCGAAGAGCCGGTGACCGGCCGCGACAGCGCCTGGGCGATCCGCCAGGCCGCGATCGCCGCCGACCACGCCTGCTACCGCTACACCGCGACCCTGGGCAAGAAGAAAGACGAGCCCGGCCTGCGCAAGCTGTCGATCCGCGGCGACGACGCCACCGCCCTGGCCCAGGGCCAGGCGATCGCCGCCGGCGTCGCGTTCGCGCGCGAGCTCGGCAACCTGCCGCCGAACATCTGCAATCCGGCCTATCTGGCCGAGCAGGCGCAGGAGTTCGCCGGCCGCTTCGACACCACCTCGTGCGAAGTGCTGGACCGCGAGCAGATGCAGGCGCTCGGCATGGGCTCGCTGCTCGCGGTGGCGCGCGGCTCGGCCAACCCGCCCAAGCTGATCGTGCTCAAGTACGACAACGGCGGCGACGCCAAGCCCTACGTGCTGGTCGGCAAGGGCATCACCTTCGACACCGGCGGCATCAACCTCAAGGTCCAGGGCGGCATCGAGGAGATGAAGTTCGACATGTGCGGCGCCGCCTCGGTACTCGGCACCTTCGTCTCGGCGGTCGGCATGCAGTTGCCGATCAACCTGGTGGTGATCGTGCCGGCGGTCGAGAACATGCCCGACGCCGACGCCTACCGCCCCTCGGACGTGCTGACCAGCATGTCCGGCAAGACCATCGAAGTCGGCAACACCGACGCCGAAGGCCGCCTGATCCTGTGCGACGCGCTGACCTATGCGCAGCGCTTCGAGCCCAAGGCCCTGCTCGACGTGGCGACCCTGACCGGCGCCTGCGTGGTCGCGCTGGGCAAGTTCGCCACCGGCCTGATGAGCAAGGACGACGACCTCGCCGCCGAGCTGACCAGCGCCGGCGAGCAGGTCTTCGACCGCGCCTGGCGCCTGCCGCTGTGGGACGAGTACCAGACCCAGCTCGAATCGAGCTTCGCCGACGTCTACAACATCGGCGGCCGCTGGGCCGGGGCGATCACCGCCGGCTGCTTCCTGTCGCGCTTCACCGAAGGCCAGCGCTGGGCCCACCTCGACATCGCCGGCGTGTCCAACGAAGAAGGCAAGCGCGGTCTCGCCACCGGCCGTCCGGTCGGCCTGCTCTCGCAGTGGCTGCTCGAGCGCGCCGCCTGACGATGAAGCGCAATGCGCCGATTCTCGCGGGCGATCGCGGCACCGGCGGGCGGCATCCGATCGATGTCGCCGGCCGCGCGGCGCAGGCTCAAGGCGAGCGGCGCGTTCGTCCCGCTCCTGCCCGGCGAGTACGCCCGAACCTCGGCGGCGCCCTGCCGGGGCGTTTCGTTTTCGGCGGCTCGCCCGCTTATACCGGTTGATACCCGCCCATGGCCCGCGCTGACTTTTATCTGATCCAGACGCCGCGCTTCAAAGAGCAACCGCTGCGGTTGGTCTGCGAGCTGGCGCGCAAGGCCCACGACGCCGGCCTGCCGACCCTGATCCTGGCGCGCAACGCGGAACAGGCCGAGGCGCTCGACGACATGCTGTGGGACATGGGGGAAGACGCCTATATCCCGCACCAGATCGCCGGCGCGGATCTCGACGAGGAAGAGGCCGACGTGCTGATCGCCGCGCCCGAGGCCGACGCGCCGCTGCGGCCGCTGGTGATCAACCTGCGCGACGCCGCGGTGCAGGACGGTTTCGACCGCGTGCTCGAAGTGGTGCCCGCCGACGACTCCGCGCGCGGCCCGCTGCGCGAACGCTGGAAGCAATACCAGGCGCGCGGACTGACTCTCAACAAGCACGATATGTGAGGGGTTGGGGAATCGGGAATGGAGAATCGGGAATCGTAAAGACCCGATGCATCCATCCTCCTTCCCATCTCCGGCGTTGCTCTGCTGTTGCCTTAAACGATTCTCCTTTCCCCATTCCCGATTCCCGCCGATATGTCCCTCGCCCCCAGCTACGACCCCAAGCAGTTCGAAGCCCGCCTCTACGAGCAGTGGGAGAGCAGCGGCGTATTCAAGCCGCGCGGCGAGGGCCAGCCCTATACGATCCTGCTGCCGCCGCCCAACGTCACCGGCACCCTGCACATGGGCCATGCCTTCCAGCACACCCTGCAGGATGCGCTGATCCGCTATCACCGCATGCGCGGCTATCGCACCTTGTGGCAGATGGGCACCGACCATGCCGGCATCGCGACAGAAATGGTGGTCGGCCGCAATCTCGCCATCGAAGGCAAGGGCGAGACCCGCGACTCGCTGGGTCGCGACAAATTCATCGAAAAGGTCTGGGACTGGAAGCAGCAGTCCGGCGGCACCATCGAGCGCCAGATGCGCCGTCTCGGCGCCAGCGGCGATTGGTCGCGCAGCGTGTTCACCATGGACCCGATGGCCTCGGATGCGATCACCGAAGCGTTCGTGCGCCTGCATGAGAAGGGCCTGATTTACCGCGGCCAGCGCCTGGTCAACTGGGACCCGGTGCTGAAGACCGCGATCTCCGACCTGGAGGTGGCCAACGAGGAAGAGAACGGCCACATGTGGTCGATCCGCTATCCGCTGGCCGACGGCGCGAGCTACGAATACGTCGAGCGCGACGCCGACGGCAACGAAACCCTGCGCGAAATCCGCGATTACGTCGTGGTCGCCACCACCCGCCCGGAAACGATGCTGGGCGATACCGCGGTGATGGTGCACCCCGAGGACGAACGCTACGCCGCCATCCACGGCAAGTTCGTCGATCTGCCGTTGACTGGCCGCCGCATTCCCGTGATCACCGACAGCTACGTCGACCGCGAGTTCGGCACCGGCGTGGTCAAGGTCACGCCCGCCCACGACTTCAACGATTACGCGGTGGGCCTCCGCCATTCGCTGCTGTCGATCAATATCTTCGCGCCCGACGCATCGGTCTGGACGCTGTCCGGCCCGACGGCGCTCAAGCACGTGCTGTCCTCCGCCGACCCGGACTTCACCAAGATCGATCCCGGCGCCTGCACGCCGCAGCAGAATCAGTATGCCGACGACTTTTCCCTGTTCGCCGAACAGGGCATGGCCGCGATCGTCGAGAAGTACATCCCGGCGACGTATCGAGGCCTCGATCGCTTCGAAGCGCGCAAGATGGTCGTCGCGGACCTGGACGTCGCCGAGTTGCTGATCGAGGTCGCCCCTCATCGCCTGCAGGTGCCGCGCGGCGACCGCAGCGGCCAGGTGATCGAGCCGTATCTGACCGACCAGTGGTTCGTGAAGATGGACGCCTTGGCGCAGCGCGGGCTCGAGCTCGTCGAGTCGGGCGAGGTGAAGTTCGTCCCGGCGAACTGGATCAACACCTATCGCCACTGGCTGGAGAACATCCAGGACTGGACGATTTCGCGCCAGCTCTGGTGGGGCCACCGCATCCCCGCCTGGACCGTTCGCTCGGGCGAATCGGATTTCACGCCGCAGATCGGCGAAATAGTCGCTCGGACCGCAGCGGACGCCGAAGTCGCCGCTCACGCGAAACTGCTTAGCTCGCTCGGCCGCGACACCTACGAGAAGATCAAGGATCGGATCGAGTTGGTTCAAGACCCGGATGTGCTGGAAACCTGGTTCTCCTCGGCCATGTTCCCCTTCAGCACGCAAGGCTGGCCCAACGAAGACAAGATGGGCGAACTCGGCTTCGACATCGCGCTGCCGACCAGCGTGCTGGTGACCGGGTTCGACATCATCTTCTTCTGGGTGGCGCGCATGATCATGATGACCGACGAGCTGGTCGGCCGCGTGCCGTTCCGCGACGTCTACATCACCGGCCTGGTCCGCGACAAGGACGGCCAGAAGATGTCGAAGTCGAAGGGCAATATCCTCGACCCGCTGGACATCATCGACGGCATCACCGCCGAGGCGTTGGTCGCCAAGCGCACCACCGGCCTGATGAAGCCGCAGGACGCGCCGAAGATCGAAAAGGCCACGCGCAAGGAATTTCCCGACGGCATCGCCGCCTTCGGCGCCGACGCGCTGCGCTTCACCATGACCGCGTTGGCCGGCCCCGGCCGCGACATCAAGTTCGACCTGGGCCGCGCCGAGGGCTACAAGAACTTCTGCAACAAGCTGTGGAACGCGACCCGCTTCGTGTTGATGAACACCGAAGCGGCGAGCTTCTCCGGAGCGCCGCAGCCGAAGACCGATGCCGAGCGCTGGATCCTGGCACAGTTGGCCAAGGCCGCGGCCGAAGCCGAAACCCATTTCGCCGCCTACCGCTTCGACCTGCTCGCGCAGAGCCTGTACGAGTTCGCCTGGAACGCGTTCTGCGACTGGTTCGTCGAGCTGGCCAAGCCGGCCCTGCAGGGCGACGATGCGGCCGCCGCCGACAGCACCCGCCACACCTTGCTGTACGTGCTGGAGCGTCTGTTGTCTCTGCTGCATCCGCTGATCCCCTTCGTCACCGAAGAGCTGTGGCAGCAGGTCGCGCCGAAACTCGGCATCGCCGAGACCACGATCATGCTGCGTCCGTATCCGCAGGCCGGCGAGTTCGGCGCCGACTACGCCCAGGCCGAAGCCGACGTCGAATGGCTCAAGTCGATGGTTTCGGCCCTGCGCAAGGTGCGCAGCGAACTCAACGTTCCGCCGCAGAAGAACGTCGGCCTGCTGCTGGCCAAGGGCGATGCCGCCGACCGCGACCGCGCCGCGCGTTTCGACTCTCAGTTGCGCTTCCTCAATCGCCTCGACAGCATCGCGTTTGTCGCCGACGCCGACGACACGCCGCCCGCGGCCTCGGCCGTGGTCGGCGAGCTGACCCTGCTGGTGCCGCTCGAAGGCCTGGTCGACCTGGGCGCCGAACGCATCCGCCTGGATAAGGAGATCAAGCGCGTCGCCGGCGAAATCGGCAAATGCCAGGGCAAGCTCGCCAGCGAAACCTTTGTCCAGAACGCCCCGGCCGCCGTGGTCGAACAGGAGCGCAAGCGCCTGGTCGACTGGAACCTGCAGCTGGAAGGCCTGACCGCGCAGCGCACCAAGCTGGGCTGAGGCGAGCCGGGCGTCGTTCCGGCTCCGCTCGATCAGACAAAGCCGTGGCTTAGGCCACGGCTTTTTTATGTCCCGGTTTCGGCAAAGGCAGAAGCTGAATCTCCTGTCCCCTCCTCCTGGGGAAAGGCGCGCTGGGTATTCGTCGCTGGAGCGCGAGCTGCAAGTCATCGGCAACGCATCCCTCTTTGGAAAGGGGCCAAGGGCGTGCTCTCGCTCTTGCCCTTCCACCCGCGCCAATCCGCAATCCCGGCCCTTGCGGCGCTGCGACGCGGCGACCTAGGCTGGTCTCTCGTCCTGGGGAAGCCCACGCCATGCGTCTCGTCCTGCTGTTCGCAGCCTGCCTGTTGGCCGCACCCGCGTTCGCCGGCAGCTGCCCGCCCGCCGGCTACACCGCGGCGTCCCTGCAAGCGTTGAAAGCCCGCCAGTTCGCCTTGCCCGATCCAGCGGCCAAACAGGCGTTGGCGACCGGCCTGATCGGCTGCTTGTCCGCTTCCGATCCCGAGCTCCGCGACGGGGTCGCCTTCGAAGCCTTGAGCCAGTGGATGCGCGCCGGCGATTTCGGCGCGGACGCGCTGCGAACGCTGCGCGGCGCCCTGTACGCAACGCTCGACGGCGCAGACCCGCAAGGCTTCGGCAAACCCTTCGCGGCTCTGGTGCTGTCGGAAGTCGCGCGCAGCGACCGGATCAAGCCATGGATGACCGCACCGGAAAGAGCGGCGATGGTCGAACGCGCCGCGGCCTATGTCGAGTCGGTGCGCGACTACCGCGGCTACAACGAGGGCGAAGGTTGGCGCCATGGCGTCGCCCACGGTGCCGACTGGCTGATGCAGCTGAGCTTGAATCCGGCGCTGGAACGCGCGCAGTACCAACGCATCCTGGCCGCGGTCGCGAGCCAGGCGGTGCCGCGCGACGGCCACGCCTACGTGTTCGGCGAACCCGAACGCCTGGCCAGGCCGCTGTTGTTCACGGCCAAGCGCGGCCTGCTGTCGGCGGCCGAATGGGAGGCTTGGTTCGCGGCGCTGTCGGCGCAGGTGGGCAAGCTCGATCGCGCCGACTACGCCGGCTGGCTCGGGCGTCGCCACGATCTGACCGCATTCCTGAGCGGCCTGTACGTGGAGGCCGACCAGAGCGACGACGCCGCGATCAGGGCGCTGAAGCCGGCGATCCTGGCGGCCTTGAAACCGGTGCAGTAACCGCGCGCGGCGCGACCGCCGTCGCCGCTTATTCCTCGGCGAACAACTCGATCGCCATGACCAGCGCGTCCTCGCGCCCGCCGCGCGCCGGGTAGTAGCGCGGGCGGCGGCCGATCTCGTTGAACCCTTCGTTGTGGTACAGCGCGATCGCGCCGGAGTTGGACGGGCGCACTTCCAGGAACACCCGCTCGGCGCCGCGTCCGCGGGCGATGTGGACCAGCGCGCGCAACAGCTTGCGGCCGTAGCCGTGGCCGTGCGCTTCCGGGGCCACGCAGACGTTGAGCACGTGCGCTTCGCCGGCGGCCACGCTCATCAGGAAGTAGCCGATGATGCGCTCGCCTTCCGACAACACCCAGGCCGGGTAATCGGCACGCAGGCAGTCGCGGAAGATGCCCGGAGTCCAGGGAAACTCGTAGGCGCGGATCTCGATCGCGTGGACGGCTTCGAGGTCGTCCTCGCGCATCGGCCGCAGCGCGGCCGGCGCCGTGGCCGGGTCGAACTCGGACGCCTGCGCGCTCACCTCGTCGCGCTCCCGCGCCGCAGCGCGCGCAATTGCGGCCACAGCGCGCGCTTGGCGGCGGCGTTGCCGCGCAGCGTCTGCGCATCAAACAGCGCCAGCACCGCCGGATCGTCGGGGCCGCGCCGCGCCGCGCGCAGGACCGCGCGCAACAAGGCCTCGC